>JBJEIV010000213.1:0-2433 GCA_051877395.1 Candidatus Ornithomonoglobus sp. | reverse complement strand
GTATAGACTGCTGCGCGTCATATCTTGATGTGCAGCGGGAGCTGCTGGAGCTGAAAATCAGACAGTTTAAGGAAATGGGCTGCACATTATTTGAATAACAGAGAAACACTGCGGACAGCGCGGTGTTTTTTTTTTTTTTGAAATCGTGTCAAAAACAGTTCGTGATAGGTCAAAAACGGCACTTGTATATTTCTGTTCTTAAAGCTATAATTAGGTTGTAAAAAACAGCGGATAAGCATTTATCCGTATCAGAAGCTATCTTCATAAAATGAAAGGTTAAGAAGGAGGAAAAATTATGAAGTGCAAAAAATTAATTGCGGCAATGCTTACAGCGGCTGCCGCGGTCGGCTGCTTTTGCGTAACGGCGGGCGCAACAGTGTCAAAAACAGGAAATCTTATAACGGACGGAGGGTTTGATGCTACAGAAACAAGCTATGCCACCACAGCAATGGATTGGCATTTCGAAACATCTAATATATGGCATTGTTCGGGATTGTCAAATTCAATAGTAACCGAGGACGACAATACTTACGTGTCGGTGACAGGCAACGGCGTAGGACAGAGGGTTGCTGTTGAAACCGGTAAGACATATATTTTATCGGCAAAAGTAAAATCAACAGGAAGCACAGAGCTTTGGATTCTAGACGGTAATCAGGCATGGCCCGCGAATTCTGCTTATGCGGTTGCCCGGACTGCCATATCACAAAGCGATGACTGGCAGACCGTTACGGTGGAGTATACAAACAACACTTACAGCACTTTGGTTGCTTACCTGTGGTCGGATAGCGGCGTGACAACTTGTATTGACGATGTAAAGCTTGTGGAGGTAGACTCCGCGGAAAACTTTGACTATACAGCGGATGAAGAACTTGAATACGATGATGCGACAGGCTTTACATATACCTTTAAACCCGCCGGAGATGTGAACAAGCTCACATGGTATCTTAAAAAGGACAGCGGAAGCTACAAAGAAACCGAAACAGTGGAATTACCTACGATTATGGGGAATGGAAGCAGCACCATACAGGTAGGCTTAGTAGTATATCATCTGCCGGAGGGTGTAACAGGGGAAAGTCTGTCAGCCGGCGTAAGTATTGAATAAACGGAGGTATCGCAATGAAAGAGTATAAAACACCTGAAATGAATATATCTATGTTCAGCATAGAGAATATTGTTACGGAAAGCGGTCTGGAAACAAACGTAACCAAAATGAGCGCTGAAATGCAGGATCAGGGCTTCGCCGTAAAAACAAAAGACATCTTTGAAATGACATTCTAATCTCTCTCTCAGGAGGAACAATTGAGTTCCCGATATAAGGCGCAGCGGATTATTCCGCTGCGCCTCTTTTAAAATTATATTTTTTTCTGTATTCGCCCAGACTCATGCCTGTGCTTTTTTTAAACAGCCGCTTGAGGTAAACCGTGCTGCAGTTCATTGCCGCGGATATGCTCTCAATAGGACGGTCGGTATTTTTAAGAATATCCTTTATCTTATCCACCTTGATGTCGTTTATAAACTGAATAATTGTTTTGCCTGTGTGCTTTTTAAACAGCCTGCACAGATATTCCTCGGAGATGTGGTGCGCTTCGGCGATCTTTTTTACGCTTATTCCGGAGTACATATGGTAGTTTATGTACCTTATAATTTCGTCAATCAGATTATTCTGATTAAAGACGGGATTGTTCAGCGCGCTTTTATGAGTGCGCATGAATTTCGTCATGAAAATTGTGAAATAGCTTTGCAGCGTATAGCGGTACCCCTCAGGTGTGTGCATGAACTCGTCAATCATTCTTACAAAAAGGTTTCTGAATTCCTTATTGGAATTATCTCTTATGCGAAGAAAAGCGGTGCCGCTGTTTGAAAAGAAATCTTCATATTCCGGGAAGTCCTCTTTAAGCTCAAGCCAAAGCTCGCGGAAACGCTGGGGAAGAAAATAGCAGTAATAAAGCTCCATCCATTTAACATTATCAGAGGCATAAAAACGGTGACGGTTTCCGGGCTTGATTATGACAATATCGCCCTCGGAAACAGGCTCCGTTTTTCCGTTAAGCTCATGAAAGCCCGACGCATAGGCTATGTATGCGACCATAACAAAGTCGTGATATATTATCCGCGCCGACTGTGAGCAGCCTATATGCTCAAGATAAATTCCGTCACGCTCTGCAAGAGCGCCGCACTCAAATTTTTCAGCATCCATAAAATCACCTCAACCGTTTTTTTTGTTATCTGTATTGTTTACTACATAATAACATATTAGAAAATACAAATCAAGCGAAAGTCAAAATTAGTGCGGCATATGTCAAAGAGGGATATTGTTTTTGTACGGAAGTATGAGCTATAATAAATTCAGAAAGATATTTTGCAAAATATATTCATCAGGAAAGACCAACTATAAAAAGTCAATAGGTAAAACATAAAAAAATTAAATTATTT
>JBJEIV010000212.1:0-2437 GCA_051877395.1 Candidatus Ornithomonoglobus sp. | reverse complement strand
CTCTGAAACTGTAGTGATCTGACCTGCTTGGTCAACAACGCCTACGCGGACCGGCTTTACAAGGTGATGATTTTCACCGTTGACAGCAACCTCGCCCTCAGGAGCCGTAAAGCTTATTTCTCCGCTCTCAACTGCCGCAATCACGTCCTCAGGCTCAAAGCTGCCCGCCTTTTCAACCGCCGCCTTCCACAGATATACCGCGTCATACGCAGCCTCTGCCGGGTCTGATGTTACACGGTCTGAGCCGTAAGCTGTCTGATATGCTTCAACAAACGCAGTATTTTCCGGTGTGTCGGTTGTCATGTAATAGTTCCATGATACCATATGTCCTTTAAGAATATCTCCGCCAATTGTCTTGACCTCTTCCTCTGCGATTGAGAAGGACATAGTCATGAGCTTATCCGATGTATAATTCTTCTCTGCCATCTGCTTGAAGAATGAAAGATTGCTGGTACCGTTAAGAGTATTGATTACAACATCCGGCTGCGCAGCTTCAATTTTTGAAATAATAGCGCTGAAATCTGTCTGATCCATCTGCGCGTATTCCTCGCCGACAACCTCTACGCCCTTTGCGGCGCACTGCGCGTTTATAATCATGTTTGCGGTTCTTGGGAATACGTAGTCAGAACCGAGCAGGAAGAACTTGGTATAGCCCTGCTCAATAAGATAATCGATTGCGGGAACTATCTGCTGGTTTGGAGCGGCGCCTGTATAAACGATGTTTGAGGAATCCTCCATACCCTCATACTGAACCGGATACCAGAGGAGATTGCCGTATTCCTCAAATACAGGCTTTACAGCCTTTCTTGAAGCGGATGTCCAGCAGCCAAAAACAGTCTTGACCTTATCCTGGTCGATAAGCTTTTCAGCCTTTGTAGCGAAGGTTGAAGGCTCTGACGCGCCGTCCTCCGCAACATACTCGATCTGCTTGCCAAGCACTCCGCCCGCGGCGTTGATCTCGTCGATCGCGAGAACCTCCGCGTCCTTAACCGCGCCCTCGCTGATAGCCATTGAACCGGTAGCCGAGTAAAGAATACCGACCTTTACCGTATCGCCGTCCGATGAGCCTGCGCTCTCAGATGAGCCGCCTCCGCAGCCCGCAATTCCGAGCGCCATAGACGCGCTCAAAGCCAATGCAAAAAATTTCTTTGAAGTTTTCATAGTGTTTTGTCTCCTTACTTACTTATATAACAATTTTGTGTCTGCCGGAGCTTTCCGGCAAATAAAAACGGCATCCATTCCGGGGAACCACTCCCGTTCAAGACGCCATTGCCCTGCTGAAGGTACGGTAACCGCTCCGTACCCTTATTCAGCTTTAAAAAACGAAAGAGCCGATGAAGATTTTTGATTTCTTCACCGGCTCCCTTGCCTTACACGCATAGTATAGCATTACAAATTTGTTTTGTCAACTGTTTTTTTTTAATTTTATGCAGCTTTGTTAATCTGACCGAATTTTATCTTTGTTCGTTTTTCTAATTCTGCCATTTTGACGGTATTTGTTAATATTGACTAATTTATTTCGGGCAGTTGGTATTTTGTTAATCTATATATTACAGAACATGACAAATTATAATCCTCAAAGTACGGCATTAAAACTCTGTTTATCAAACTCCCGCCGCAGTTCTTCCTAATTCATTACACTTCCTAACAGCTTCATCGTCCGGCGCATCATTGGCAATAACGCTTTCGCATACCAGCCTCGCGTTTACGGCTGCCGCCCTTTCCTCCCAGCTCCGCATGCTATGCTATACAAAATAGTTCTTCAAGAGTTTTGCCCTCGCATACACGTTTTAATATCGCTCTGCGGCACGCCTTATACCGGCAGAACATTCTTTCCGCCTTCTCAGGCTCGGCATAAACCTTCCATTCTCCCGTGAGCAGACATCCCTCGTCCTTATGATTAATAAATCCGTAAATATCATGTATGGGATAGCCCAGAAAAGCTCCGATTTCATGAGGAAATTCTCCGCACATCTCACGCCCGTCCGCTACTCTCTTTTTCAGAATATCCAGATATGTACCGAGCGAGAATTTTTTCGGATACCCGTATTTGTTAAGCAGCTTTTTTATCTTCGGACTGTTTAGATATTCGCACAGCTTACCGCGTCGGTAAACCATGACCAGAATGCGCGACTGGCACTCACACAGAATATCAATATAGATATCATGACCGTTAAAGGCGCGGTTAAGCATTTCGATTTCCGACAATACACCCGGTTTTTCTGCTTTGCTGTAGGATGCAATATTCGCCGGTTTAATGCCCGCCAATGCTGGTCCACAATGATATGCTAAAAAATGTTCAATAGGCATACTGTACCTCCGTCACAGTTAGTTTGCGCTAACCTGTTTGCAAAAATATATGGTTAGTTTTATCTAACCATATATAGCATATCACAACTTATTTGATTTGTCAAGACTTTATTCTAATATTTTTCAG
>JBJEIV010000211.1:0-2462 GCA_051877395.1 Candidatus Ornithomonoglobus sp. | reverse complement strand
TTTTGATTATATAACTCTTTCATACAACCCCGACAATGTTCCTCCGACTCGCTGGGAAGGCTATGCGGACAGCTTTAACGGCAAGAAGAGCGACAATGCGATTGTGTGGAAGAAGTTTTCAAACAACAGCGACGGCGGCTCGTGGGAGCTTGACGCGGACGGAGTTCTCACGATGAGCAGCAATGCTGATGCCGCCCCAGCTGAGGTTTGCTACGGAGTTACGGCGGTTATCAAGAACATCAAGCCGGAAACAAAGTATTATATCACATTTAAGGAAAAGTCAAACCTCACGGAGGTGACAAACACGGCGCACGGCTTGTATCTCAAGCCCGACACAATGTCAACGACAGCGGCGCAGACGGACGCGTCAACAATAACGCACGCTGTTACAACGAGAAATAACAATAATATCAGCCTGCACAGCGCGGCATGCGCGGACGGCGACTGGGAGGAAAGGACAATTACCTGGACCTCCGGCACAGGCATAACAACCGAGGGTGATGACAGCTATGCGGCAAAGTTGGAGTTTACGCTCAGAAGCGCGGTTGGCTCCGTGCAGATAAAGGATCTCATAATCTTTGAGGAGCCGGAAGAAAGCATATTTAAGGAAATATCCCGCGGCGGCTGGACGGTAAGCGCAAACTCGGAAAGAACGGGATTGGGCGTATCAAACGCGGTTGACGACAATGCGGATACCTACTGGAGCACGGACTGGACAGTATCGGGCTTTGACAAGGATACAAATCCGTATTATATAAAGGCGGATTTAGGTGATACTAAAGAAATTTCGAGAATTCTCTACACACCGAGAAAATTCTCCGACGGCGCGGTTACATCGGGCAATATTAATGGTGTGCTGACCGAATATGAGCTGTACGGCTCAAATGATGATGCCGATTATACACTTATTGTAAAGGGAGATACCGGCTTTAATACAGCAGAATTAAAGTATGAAAGCAAAACAATTACCTTCCCGGCTGTAAATTACAGATATATAAAGCTTGTGGCGCGCAATAACCTCAACAGAATTGACACCAACTGGGGCTATCAGTTCTGCTGCGCGGAGCTGAAGGCATACAGCGGCGGAGAGGATTTGACGGCTCAGGCAAAGGAAAAGCTTCAGGCTGTAATAGAACAGCTTAACGGGATCAATAATGATACTGTAAGGAGCAGATATATTGACAAGGCAAATGCTCTGAATGCTTCGGATACGGTATGCGCGGAGGAAATAGAGCGGTTTGTTGGGTCGGTACCATATATTGTAACCTGCGACGATTATGCCGAAAACGGCGGAGCTGACGCAGTGTATTTCGGACGGTTAATAGATAACGTAAACGAAAAAGAATGTTCGTCTGACGCTGTGCAGCTTCTTAGCTCCGAAATAAAGGCATTCTCAAAGACGGGCGCGGAGGTATATGAGTATCAGAAGAAGATGTTCGGAAACGCGTTCTATGACATGAACGATGAGCAGAAGGGCATGACTCTTTATGCCCGCCTTAACGCGGCGGTTGCGGCGGCAAAGGCATATCTTGCGGATAAGCCGGACGCGGACGAGTACGTTATGCTTAACGAGCTTATCGGCTATGTGTCAGACAGCGACGCATACGGTATGAACGCCGAAAAGTGCGAGTACATTGTAAATGATATATTCTTCGCTCTTGATAATCTTGCAAAAATAGACGCGGGCGAGCTTGACACAAGGCTTAACGAGATCAAGTCCGGCGAGCTGTGGCTTGATAACAAGGGCTCAAAGATTTCGGCGCACGGCGGACAGATCATTGTCGGCGCGGACGGAAAATACTACTGGTACGGCGAGGACAACAAGCTCGGCTATTCGCTTACAACAGGACTTTCCTGCTATTCATCATCGGATCTGAAGGACTGGACCTATGAGGGCATAGCGCTCAGCGTGCGTGATGCTAAGACGGAACAGGGCAGAAAATTCGGCGCGGACTTCCTCACGGATAATATCATAGGAAGCCAGGGCAGACTTGAGCGTCCGAAGGTTATCTATAACGAAAAGACAAAGAAATATGTCATGTGGGGACACATGGAGAACAAGGGCGGCTACGGACTTTCAGCCGCAGGCGTTGCAGTTGCCGACGATCCGGCAGGACCGTTTACATGGCTCTGGTACGGCTTCCCGGTATGGGATAAAACTGTAAGCTATGCTGTATCGAGGGAGGATAGGGTTAAGCAGACCTACCGTGACTGCACTCTCTTTGTTGACGAGGACGGCACGGCATACACCGTGTATTCCTCCGAGGAAAATGACACAACCTACGCGGTGCGGCTGAACAGCGACTATACATGGATCGACACAGGCGATGACGAGCTTGCGGAGAATATCACATATACAGACGGTATATATACTGACGGCACATATAATTATGTCGATACCTCCGACGCGGAGCATATCGCTTCGGGAGTTTATAACTACGGTCTGCCGTCATTTACGGCAA
>JBJEIV010000210.1:0-12555 GCA_051877395.1 Candidatus Ornithomonoglobus sp. | reverse complement strand
TATACCATCTTGGAGGTTTATTCAACTACTTTACACAAAATTCGGGATTGTCTCTAATCTATTGCAACCGTTTTTGCATTCTCATCCCATGTGACTGTTCTGTCAAACGATTCTGATACGGCTCTGACGGGAACCAGCGTATAATCATCTATTATTTGCGGTGGAACATCCAGCTCAACGACTTCCGTTTCACCCGAAACAACATTAGTTACACTAATGTCGCAAGAGCCTATCTCCATTGCGATAATTTTTATTCCACTCGATGCTATTATAATCTGCGCGTCCGGAACCCAATCCACATTTGCTCCGAGAGTTTCAAATATTTTTCGCATGGGAACCATTGTTCTTTCCCCGATAATCTGCGGCGATACCTCAAATTCGACGGGGGTGTCGTTGATTATAACTTGTATATCCTGCTCGGCATATACTGCCGCATATGAGGTAAATATCATAATCGCTGCCGAAAAAGCCACAGCTCTTGATTTAAAATATAACGCTGCCAAGATTGATACCCTCTTTTTTCAAAGCAGCCGGCTGCGTTTTACTTTCCGTAACAACCACTTCCTCGTCAAAGCTTTTCATTTCGATTTTCGGTATTTCATAATGTTTTTTATTCATGGTGTTTTCCTCCTTTTATTCCGTTGGTTTTGCTCCGAGCCATTTATTCCCTTTTGATACGCTGTAGGAGCAGGCATTGCCTGTAATTATATTGCCGTTGAGAACAATATACGGTACGGCAACAGTCTCCGCGTCAAATTTTTCTGACGGTATATTTTCAACAGTTGCATAGAATTTGCCATCCGCAGTTACAAGCTCATCAACGGTCTGAGCCGAGAGCGTGACCTTGTTTTCCTCATCACCTGTTTTATAGATATATATTCCGTATTGGGTAATATTATCAGAATATATGTTGTAAGCGTCAAAGAATGAATTGAATGAAATAATCCCCTCCTTATCAGCTTCGTCAAAGGCATTTGCAAAATAACCGGAATCTGCTGTGGTTTCGAAATCTTTTTTTAAAGTGTCGGCAGCTATGACTTTAGCTGTAACAGTAACATCTGAATCCGGCATATAAACGGTTGTATTCATGTTGGAAGCATCTTCAAAAATATTGTCATCGGAATCTGATGTCCATCCGTCAAATACATATCCATCGGGTACATATGCGGCAATACTAACTCTCTTACCAATGCAAATGTCATCAGAAACCGCCATAGTATCTGTAAAATAACCTCTGTTTATTATCATTTTATGTGTATTACTGCTACCGTTATTGGTATCATAATCCGCTGATATGCTTCCGTCATTATTTTGTAATGTATAATTATTGATTGTACATAATGTATATTGCAATCCGTCATTTAATGCAACATTGTTAAAATTTGCCTCTCTTGATAATTCCCCATCGCTGTCATATTCTGTAATGGTAATATTCATTTTACCTGTATCATTTCCGACACAATCTATTCTGTAATCATTGCTGTATGTATATACTGTTTTCTTATCACCGTTTACCACTACGGTTATATCGGCATTATCTTCACAATATGCGTTATTATTTATTACCGACGCTATAACATTATCATCGCTGTCATAAACATATATATCAACAGGACAATTTATATTATACTTTTTGCTGTAATTTTCATATGCTTCGTCAATCAAATGTTCGTATTCAAAATATTTACCGATATTATCTTCATATAACTGAGCAACCCAGTCTGTCTGAACCGCAACATGGAACAGAGAGGTTGAGCTTTGTATACTTTTGACTGAGTTTTTATAATCCTCTACATTTGAATCTCCGAATGCTGCCGATATTTTACCTGCGAGAGAGCTGTCCACTGCATTCGCAAATGCTGTGGCATAATCGCAGTCAGTATTAATCATATTAAACATTACCTCTACTGCACTGTTATATATTTTAGCATCTTCTTCCGTTTGATTTACTTTAAAACTGTTCTTTACATCATAATATACCGAATTTAACACTTCTTCAATATTAATCATAGCAACCAAATTACAATATTTTTCTTCTATTCCGTCTGAATTAAAGCAAGCCTGTGTTACATATTTTCCGATATTATATGATACTTGAAACGCAAACGCAGCTGGATTAGCCACGCTGAAAGATGTTTTAACACTGCCCCATAGC
The DNA here is from genome assembly GCA_051877395.1 of Candidatus Ornithomonoglobus sp. Classification (GTDB taxonomy): domain Bacteria; phylum Bacillota; class Clostridia; order UBA1381; family UBA1381; genus Ornithomonoglobus. The sequence continues at coordinate 10,400 of JBJEIV010000210.1, read as the reverse complement.
TTGTCTATGCCTACTTGTGCAACATTTTTGCCTACTACACACGCAGAATATGCTGTCATCTGTGCAGTAAAAACCTTTTCTCCCGAGTCCATTACAGATATACATTCCAACAATGCCGATTTTAAAGCCAAATTATCGTTCGGACATTTTGTATACATATTTTTCATTATCTGTTTCATGGAGTCACTTAAGTTACGAATGTTTTTATAAACTTCTATTGTTTCACAGATATCCTGCACGCCTTTTCCGACTTTAATACCTGTGTTGATTATCTTTGTTACATCAGCTATATTAGATGCCGATTCATGTACTTCGTTATACGCATCTTTCAGCTCTTTTTCAAAATCTTCTTTTTGCTTTTCCGTCATTTTTGAAACAGCAGATGCATCTATCACATCAAAATTATATAAACTTTTCATTGACGATGTTACAGTGCTGACAAGACTTTTGGATTGCTTGGTGATTTCATTATCAATATATCCCATAAGCTTATAATCAACAGAGCTTTCGAATAAACTCATAATTATTGCGGAATACATATCCTTCTCTTCAAACGCATACTCGGTAATACTTGAAGGATTGTCAATTGAATTTAAGGTATTCATTACTGCACTCCATGCAGACGCAGCATCATCAAGACCGTTTTCCTGCCCTGTTTCATATGTTATGCGACACGGTGTTTTACTAATATTGATATATGTATCTTCCATTGTAGCACCCGTTTTTGAATTTATCAAATAATTTGCACGATATTTATCAACCTGAAAGTTATTATTTTCTTCCCATTCACATATAAAATACCACGGAACTTCATTCCAATCATTCCATTGAGAACCACAATTCCCATGATATGACAAATAATGTTCATTTTGACTGTTAGGTTCACCTGGGTACCAATTAGTATAATCCCATTTTTCACCTGTTACCCATTCCCACTCTCCTGATAAATCACTTGCTCCTAATAGCATGCCCTTATTTCCAGACTCTTTGGTTAATTGATACATCATTTTATCCTCTTCTGCCGATGTAATAGTAACAAGATGTCCTCCTAATTGTTCGCAATATTCTTTTGCATCTTTCCAATTCAGTTTTTTGTTAATGACCGCATATGAATTGCCGTTAAAACCAGTAGCAGCTAAATATTCAATCGTATCTTCTGATGTTGCTATTGCCGTTACGTCCAAAAACATAGTCGTTACCATTGATAATGCAATGAATAAGATAAAAGCTCTTTTTTTCATTAGTGACACCTCTCCAATTATTGATACAATCCTGCATTCCCAAAATTAACGGAAATCGGATAAGATGTATTCCCATTTTTAGTAATCTCTAAAATATTGCACCCTTTTATCGACAAATCGACCTCAATAGGATAAGTGGTCTTTGTTATTTCAGACGAAACATAGATGTCCTTCCCATCTGCTGTAATAACAACTCCGGCATTTTTATCTGATTTTTCACCTTCGGCTACATATATGGTACCTTTTAATTTGCTATATTTCCCATTTAATATGTACTGCCCTGTATAGTTACCACCTCCACGTAAAGCATTGGAATATCTGTTTCCGTAATTGTCCGTTAATTCATCTGATTTATACCATCCTTGACCTATATTTACCATATCAGCAAGTTTCACACTCGGATATGGTAAAGCCCCACTCATATCTCCCAGATATACTGTGCTTGTTTCACCGTCCCAATAAACCGCTTTGCCAAATGCATTTGCGACAGCACGCACAGGCAAATAAGTTGTACCGTTAATAATCTGAGCTTCAACTCTGTTTCCGTCCGCATCTGTCGGTATTAGTTCCTTATTATCAATAACTATCTTTACAGAATTTGCGGCATAAGAAATTCCCCCTGCCAATATTGCCGCCGTTGCAAAACCGGCAACATAACCTTTTAATGCTTTCTTCACTTTGAAAACCTCCTTAGAAAATAATTTTTTCCCGGAATAAAAAATGCGCCGCCTCATTAAATCGCATAGGCGGCGCTAAAAACGCTGCTCCGATTTAATGCTGCGACACATATTCATTCCAATTTTATTTTAACAGGTATGACAATCAAAGCGTACGTTTTTTACTACTTTACGCTGTTAAAATAAAATTATTAAATATATGTCGCAATTAAATAATACCACATTTTAATGAATTTGTAAATACATTTTTTGCAAAAAACATAAAATAACTGTGTTACCGATTTGCTGTGTATAAATAATAGATTAAGTCAAAAAAAGAATACAGTTTTTAATGGGCAAACAAAAAATCACCGATTCAGAAATCGTGATTTACCATCAATGTCATAAACAGCGTTTTTATGCGCACTTGACAACTGCATTTGCCGGGGGCACTGCGAATAGTGTCAAGTCATCAATCAAAATTATGATTGATGACTTGACTTTTGATTGATGAAATGATATAATTTTATCTCAAAGGGGGAATTTGTAATGAAAAACAAAAAGCCGCCGTTTGAGATAAACGAGCAGATAATGACAAATGTTATAGAAATTGCAGAGCTTGTCGGAAAAGTGAGCATTAGCAGTAAAATATCATTAAACCCTACGCTGCGGAGAACAAACAGAATTCGTACAATTTATTCATCTCTTGCAATAGAGCAAAACACACTTGATATTGAACAGGTAACTGCGATCCTGTCAGGAAAACGCGTTATCGCGCCGCCTAAGGATATTGCGGAAGTCAAAAACGCTTATGAAATTTATGAATGTCTGGATAGTTTGGATCCCTACTCGGCAGATGATCTTTTAAAAGCTCATAGTGTTATGGTAAGAGGCTTGGTCAATGAAGCGGGAGAGTTTCGTTCACGTCCCGTCGGCATTGTTGACAGCAGTGGAAAAATAATTCATTTCGGAACACTGCCGCAGTATGTACCTCAGCTCATAAATGAGCTTTTTGAATGGATAAGAACAAGCGATGTCCATATGCTTATAAAAAGCTGTGTATTTCATTATGAATTTGAGCTTATTCATCCGTTTTCTGACGGAAACGGACGTATAGGCAGATTGTGGCATACGTTGCTGCTTTCAAAATGGAATCCGATATTCGCATGGCTGCCGATAGAATCTATAATACATGATAATCAGAGTGAATATTACAAGGCTATTAATATATCAAATAATAATAGCAGTTCAACGGTTTTTATTGAATTCATGCTGTCGGTCATAAAGCAGGCATTAACGGAAGCAGCCGATATTGATCTGTCGAGTATAACCGACAGCGGCAAATCAGAGCTGCGCTGGAATGTAATCAGCGAGTTCCTTGAAAAGCATGAGTATATTATGAATAGTGATATACGAACGCTGTTAGGAGTTTCATCTGCTACGGCAACAAGAATATTGACAGGATTTGCAAAATCAGGCAGGCTTAAAAGGAAACGAATTGAAAGTCATTGGGGATATGTCAAAAGCTAAGCAAAAAGCGGAACAGAAAAAGCGTACGCTCTGTCTGTTCCGTTTTTCTTGCCCACAATTCATTATAGTTTATTTCGTATCTGTCAGCAGCCTGTACAGCGTCTGCTCAAAGCCAAATTCATCAATAAGCGCCTCGACCTCTGCAAGCGCCTTATCCTTAGCCTTTTGTGAAACATTTGACTTTACGGCGCGGATAAGGATATTTTTCGGGGTATGCGAAAGATCTACAAATTCAAGCAGCTGCGTTGAATAGCCCATATACTGCAATAAATTGCCTCTTATCGCGTCGGTCATAAGAGCCGCCGCGCGTTCCTTTATTATTCCGTAGCGGGTCAGTATCGACAGCCTGTCGCTTTTCATCTGCGCGTTAAGCTCATGCTGGCAGCACGGAACCGAAAATATAAGCTCCGCGCCCCATGAAACCGCATTGTAAAGTGCGAAATCCGTCGCGGTATCGCAGGCGTGAAGCGTTATTACCATATCCGGCTTTGTTTCGCACTTGTAGCCGTTTATATCGCCTATCTCAAATTTCAGTCCGTCATAGCCGTAGCGCCGCGCCGCGCGGTTACAGTCGCGGATAACATCCTCTTTGAGGTCAAGACCTGTTATATGCGCGTCTATGCGCATTATCTCGGTCAGATAATAATACACAATAAATGTAAGATATGATTTTCCGCAGCCGAAATCTATAATATTTATCGACTTATAATTACGGTTCTTTATCTCGTCATTTATAAGCTCAATAAACCGATTTATCTGACGGAACTTATCATACATTGTGCGTACAACCTTTCCCTCACTCGTGAAAATTCCCATATCCACCAAAGGCGGAACTATTGTTCCCTCCTCGATAAGGTACTGCTTTTTGCGGTTATGCGCCGCGGGCTTCATATCACACTGCGCATTCTGTTTCTTTTTGTAGGTAACATGACCTTTTTTTGAAACAAGCACAATATGCTCAACGCCGTTAGTCCACGCGTTAAGCTGCATATATTCTCCCGCAGTATCTTCCAAATACTCCTCAAGCTCATTTCCTGTAAGCGTTTTATGAAATGCCTGCTTTTCGGTAAATGCCTCCGACATATAACCCTTATCACTGCGGCTTATATTTATTTTTTTATACTGCGCAGTTTTTTTAGGCTTGCTGAGAACTGCTTTTTGAATTCCCTGCTCTGCTATTTCCTTTATTATTTCACTAAGCTCCATATTATTTCACACAGATTTTATCAATTATAGCCTCCAGCTTCTTTTCTCCGATGCCGCTTACCTCCGTAAGCTCATGAACATCGGTAAAGCCGTCATGCGCTTCCCTGTAATCAACGATTTTTTCCGCCGTGCTTTCGCCTATCCCATCAAGCTGCATAAGCACCTCAACGGTCGCGGTATTAATATTTATTTTACCGTCTATAACCATTTCGGCCTCCGGCTCCGTTTCAGAAACGGGCGCAGCGGCAGCCTCAGTCTCTGTATTCTCCCGCTTCTCAACGGATACGGCAGGCTCGGCGCTTTCTCCGTCTGTGATAAGCTTTGTTTCCTCCGCCTCTGCATCCGTTCCGTTATAATTGCCGGGAACGGCCTCAATTACAAATCTGTCATTATTAAGACGCTCCAGAAGGAGTCCGCCCCCGACAACTGCAACAAACGCGGCAATTACTGCGGCCACCTTCGCCTTTCCCCTAAGCTCAATCCTCATAACCGTTCTCCTTTTGCCTTTCTATAAATCTTGCATCCTCCTCCGTAAGCCACGCTTTTCGGAGCATATCGGGACGCTTTTTAAGAGTTGCAAGCAGTGACTGCTCATGCTTCCATTTATTTATCAGCTTATGATTACCGGACAGAAGCACCTCCGGCACTGCCCTTTCATGCCACACCTGCGGCTTTGTATACTGAGGATGCTCTAAAAGTCCCTGAAAATGCGACTCATTCTGAAACGAGCCGTCGTTTGCCAGAACTCCGGGAATAAGACGCGAAACCGTGTCTATTATCGCCATAGCCGGAATTTCTCCGCCGGTCATGACAAAATCTCCAAGAGATATTTCCGCGTCAACTATTTCGTCAAGAACACGTTGATCTATCCCCTCATAATGCCCGCACAGCAGAACTATATGATTAAATCTCGAAAGCTCAATAGCCTTATCCTGACTGAACACGCCGCCCTGCGGTGACATAAAAATCGTATAAGGCTTGTAGCTAAGCCCCTCCGCAACCGACATATACGCGTCAAAAACAGGCTGCGCCTGCATGAGCATTCCGCCACCGCCGCTGTAGGGCGTGTCATCGACCTTGCGGTGCTTGTTTTTTGTAAAATCGCGGATATCAATGAAATTCAGCTCAATAAGCCCCGCCTTTTCCGCTCTGCCAATTATGGAATCGCCAAGAACGGCGCGGAACATATCGGGAAACAGCGTGAGAACGTCAAACCTCATCGTCAAGACCTTCCATAACGTGAACTGTTATTTTTCCGCCCTCAACGTCAATTTCCTTTACAACCTCGTCAATAACCGGCAGGAGAAGATTTTTCTTTCCCTCACGCTTTACATCGTAAACATCATTCGCGCCGGTGTTAAACACATCAGCAAGAACTCCGAGCTTTTCGCCCTCTTCGTTTACCACGTCAAGACCGATAAGGTCAACAATATAGTGAACTCCCTCCGGTAGCTCGCCAAGCTCCTCACGGTCAGCGTACAGAATACAGTTCTTATACTGTTCTATCTCATTTATATCATCAAAGCCCTTGAACTTGACAATAAGATTATTTTTCTGGTATCTTACGTTTTCTATTTCAACCGGCTTCATTTCTTTTCTTGTTTTTATAAAAATGCTTTCAAGCTCTTCAAAATCCTCAGGATAGTCCATCCACGGAACCACCTTGACCTCACCGCGGAGCCCATGGGTATTAACTATTTTTCCTATCTCAAGTAAGCTGTTATCCATAAAAAATTCCTCCGTTATAACCAAAATTTCTCAATATCGCAAAACAGGCTGTCTCATAGCATGCAACTACTGAAACAGCCTGTAAACTCCGATATTTATAAGTCACCGACTTATACTATTTCGACCGAAACTTTCTTATTTTCACGGCTTGCCGCAGCTTTAACAACAGTGCGGAGTGCCTTGGCAATTCTGCCCTGCTTGCCGATTACCTTGCCCATATCGCTTTCGGCTACTCTAAGTTCAAGAGTAATCGTGCTGTCCTCATTGTTGGTCTCTGTAATCTCTACCTGATCCGGATTATCTACGAGCGCTTTGGCGATGATTTCTAAAACCTCTTTCATCTTAACGCCCTCCATTAGTCGATAATATTGGATTTCTTCAGAAGAGCCTTTACAGTATCTGTAGGCTGAGCACCGTTAGCGATCCACTTCTTAGCGGCATCCGCATCGATGTTGATAGTTGAAGGGTTTGTAAGCGGATCGTATGTTCCGATCTCCTCAATGAACTTACCGTTTCTCGGTGATCTTGAATCTGCAACAATTACTCTATAAAACGGCGCCTTCTTTGCACCCATTCTTCTTAATCTGATTTTAACTGCCATTGTATTTTCACCTCCTGCTGTAAAATGTGTGTATATAATCAATAAATATATTAATTATCCAGAATTATTTTTTGCCTTTTCTAAGACGCTTAAGCATTCTCTGCTGCTTTCCGCCCGAGAACTGCTTCATAACCTTCTGCATTTCCGCAAACTGCTTTAGCAGCTGATTTACATCCTGAACCCTTGTTCCGCTTCCCTTTGCAATTCTTATCTTACGGTTTGCTGCGATTATTTTCGGATTGCGCCTTTCCTCAAGGGTCATTGACTGAATTATAGCCTCGATATGCACAAGCCTTTTCGCGTTTTCCTCAGTGTCTACCTGCTCAATCATTTTTCTGTCAACACCTGGCATCATACCGAGAATCTGTGAAAATGAACCGAGCTTTTTGATCTGGTTGAGCTGCTCTAAGAAGTCGTCAAGATCAAACTGCGATTTTCTTATCTTGGCTTCAAGCTCCTTTGCGCTCTTCTCGTCAAACTCTGCCTGCGCCTTGTCAACAAGCGAGAGAATATCGCCCATACCTAAAATTCTTGACGCCATTCTGTCGGGATGGAAAATATCAAGATCTCCGAGCTTCTCACCGACTGACGCGAACTTAATCGGCTTGCCTGTTACCTGCTTTACGGATAACGCCGCGCCGCCTCGTGTGTCACCGTCAAGCTTTGAAAGAATAACACCCGTAATTTCAAGCTGCTCATTAAAGGTCTTTGCAACGTTTACCGCATCCTGACCTGTCATTGCGTCAACAACGAGAAGTATTTCTGTAGGATCGGTTTCCGCTTTGATATCCGCCAGCTCCTGCATAAGCTCCTCATCAATATGAAGACGTCCCGCAGTATCGAGAATTACAGGGTCGTTGCCGTGCTTTAGGGCATACGCGACTGCTTCCTTTGCGATCTGTACCGGACTTACATCTGTTCCCATCTGAAACACCGGCTGATTTATCTGCTTTCCGAGGACCTCCAACTGCTTGACAGCCGCCGGACGGTAAACGTCACAGGCCGCCATAAGAGGACGTCTGCCCTGCTTTGAAAGATGCAGCGCAAGCTTTGCGGTTGCGGTCGTTTTACCGGCTCCCTGTAAGCCCGCCATCATAATAACGGTAGGCGGTTTCTTGGCATATTCAAGCCTTGACGCTTCTCCGCCTATCATTTCGGTCAGCTCATCATTTACTATTTTAACAAGCTGCTGTGACGGTGTGAGCGATTCGAGAATTTCCGCGCCCAGCGCCTTCTCCGAAACCTTGTTTACAAATTCCTTGACGATTTTAAAGTTAACGTCTGCCTCCAGAAGTGCAAGCTTTATTTCACGCATAGCTTCTTTAATATCTTTTTCATTCAGCTTACCCTTGCCCCTGAGCTTCTTAAATACGCCCTGAAGCTTATCGCCCAGACTCTCAAAAGCCATTTTCCACACTTCCTTTCACAAAATCATATTACAGACGATATTTTATTAATGAGACCTATCAGTCTTTCACGCTCTGTTTCACCGGAAATTTCATCGGCAAGCCCGCGCATTTCATCAAGACCGCGGCTTATCTCGCTGAACCTTCCCGCAAGCCCGAGCTTTTCCTCAAAGCTTCGCAGATGCTTTTCTCCCTGCTTCAGAAATGCCATAACTCCCTGACGGCTTATCCCCATTTCCTCAGCAATTTCAGCAAGAGATAAATCCTGATTATAATAGCCGTCCAGCGCTGATTCCTGCTTTTCAGTAAGCAAACCGCCATAGAAATCAAGCAGAAGCGCAAGCTTCATATCCTTAGCCATTATATCGACCTCGCTGTAAAGTATTTTTAATTTACAGATGCTATTATACAGCACCAAAAGAGATTTGTCAATAGCTTTATTATAAAAAATATCCGAATTGACCGGATATTTTTTGTACAATATATCTATTTAAGCATCTCTGTCAGCTCCGCCAGCTCATCATATGTTATTAGTCGGTTCAGAACATCAAGCAGCATATTTGATGACAGCTTTGCCGGAAGTCCAAGCTCCTGTGCGACTTTTTCCCTCAGCTCTCTTGAACCGGATCCGCCGCTGAGGCCGAGCGCATAAATATCAGCCTTTGTGATGCCGCTGTCAAGTGATTTTTCAGCCTTGTCATCTATTGTGCAGCCCGCGTCACGAAGCGCCTTGATTATAATCTCCTCCGTCATGCCCTCAACACCGAGCAAGCCCTCTGCGGAGGACTTCCTCTTTCGTCTTTCCTTTCCGGCGATATCGGGCACATAGGCGTGGAGGACGCGTCCTCCCTCCGCCTTCTGCTTTATAAAGTTTCTGATTCTCAGTCCCGCAGAATCTGAATCCGTAAGAATTACAATACCCGTTTCATTTGCAAGCCTTGCAAAGGTTCTTATAAAGTCGTCATTTGAATACACCGCGAAGCCGTGGGTAGTAAGGATAAGTCCGTCTATAAATCCCGAGAGCTTTATTTTGTCATATGCTCCCTCTACTATTATCGCTTCTTTTACCTTATACATTTTACGCCTATTTCCCGGCTGTTATTACATCACCGTACCATAGATTCATATCAAGATGGCTTGTTATGTTTCCGAGACTTCCCGATGAAGAATACTGCCACATCACGTAGCTACCTGTATATGTACATTTGTCCGCATACTGCGCGACCCACCTGTACCACGATTCGTTTTCAAATACAGGATCGGTAAGATAGTTGTTCCACCAGTATGTATTGGCATAAATTCCAACCTCGTAGCCTGCCGCGCTCACAGCGTCGCAGAAAAGCTTTGCATACTGTCCGCGTTCCTCATTTGTCACTGCCGCCTGAATGCTGTCCTCCATATCATAAAACACAGGCAGACTTACCTTTCGCCCTTCCAGAAGTCTCAAAACGTGTTTTGCCTCACTCTGAGCCTTCTCAAGTGTGTTTGCATAGGAATACAGATATACTCCGTATGGGATTCCAAGCTCCTCACACGCCTTTGCATTTGTAAGCCACATCTTGTCGTCCTGCGATTCGTAATCGCTTCCGTAGCCGCAGCGTATTATCGCAAAATCAATATCATCCTTCAGACTTTCCCAGTCAATCACTCCCTGATGCTCACTTACATCGATTCCTTTCATAGTGGGCATTCTTCCCTGACTGTCCTTTATATTCGAAGGTAACGGCATCTCAGTGGGCGCGCTGCTTTCCTTTTCGGCTGCCGGCGTATTAACAGGCTTTTCCGTAGGGACTGATGTGGGAACAGGAGCTGCTGTCGGGATTTCCGTCGGTGCTTCTGTAGGAGGCTCTGTAGGAGGCTCTGTAAGCGCCTCCGTTACTGCTTCGGTCGGCTCCTCAGTCGGCGCTGATGTTTTATCTATGTCTGAGTTTACATATATACAGCCTTCCTCACTGTCAAAATCTACATTTATTCCCACGTTTTCACTTATAAATCTTACAGGTACCATAGTTTTCGTCTCGCCGCCGGGCTT
>JBJEIV010000209.1:0-2468 GCA_051877395.1 Candidatus Ornithomonoglobus sp. | reverse complement strand
ACTCCGGCGGTATCCATGTTGTACCGAGCCGCACTGTAATTTCAGCAGCCGTCAGGTCTTTAGGCTGTACGGCGGTAAGAGCTTCTACATTTACAGTATAATCGTCCGGATACAGTTCCGCACTACGTTTCGCCCACTCAAGTTTTTCCCGCACATTGCCCGAAAGATATTCATCTGCAGTCAGATATTTTTCCTGTGTTACTCCGGTTCCGTCATATAGCGGATTTAAAAAGATAACTCCCTTTAATTCCTCAAAGAGTTCATTCTCCGTCTTTCCCGTAAGCTGTGACATAAACTCCATATCAATACGAGCTTTTTCGCCGAGTGATACGGCTAATGCCTCACTTGCGGTATCAACGTGGGTTATCTCCTTTTTTGCTCCGATAGTACGCTTAGTGAACATATCAGCTTTTCGCTCCAGTTCTCCGTTATCATTAAGCACTTCCAGAGAGCATAATAGAAAGTAGCTGCTGTCACTTGAAAACGCCATATTGTTTCCGCGCGAATTGATAAGACCGTATTTTGCGGTAAAATCATCATACAGCTTATTTAACTTGTCCTGCTGTTCTTTTATATCATTCTCCAGATAATCTTCCGTCTGGTATTCGATAAGCTCTTTTACACAGTCACGGATTTCTATCATACCCTTGATACGATTCTGAGCAGTAAGCGAAACATCAACCTTATTCATACGGCTGTTTTCACGGAAATATATATCACCGTCCACAACTGTGTATGAAAAGTTTTTGACATTAGGATCGGCGGGGATTGACAAATCCTCATCGTTTGAAATATCCTCAAATTCATATTCTGTTATTTGTGCGTGAATATTCTGTATTGCGCCGTCAAGCAGCTCGCCGAGATCTGCACCCTCGTATGCCTTGCAATTAAGCTGCATACCGAAAGGACCGCTTTCCTCAATCATATCACCGAGTATCATATCGGGATTATCTATAAAATATTGATTTATGGTATGCCCGTTTTCATCAGTACCGAGGTTAATCCATTCGGGCATTATATCGGTCATACGGTCACGCTTTTGTAAAAACAGAATATCCGACGTAACCTCTGTTCCAGCATTAGCCTTAAAGGTATTGTCCGGCAATCTGATTGCACCTATCAAATCGGCTCTCTGTGCTATGTATTTACGCTCATTGGAATTTTTCTTGTCCATTGTACCGCTTGATGTAATAAAGGCAACCACACCGCCCGGACGCACCTTATCAAGAGTTTTTGCAAAGAAATAGTCATGAATGAGGAATTTATGCTTATTGTATTTCCTGTCCAAAACCTTGAAATCTCCGAAGGGTACATTTCCTACGGCAGCATCGAAGAAGCTGTCAGGGAGAGTTGTGTCCTCGTACCCTTGCACGGTAACAGCGTTTTTCTGATAAAGCTGCTGCGCAATTCTTCCTGAAATACTGTCAAGCTCTATGCCATACATTTTACAGTCACTCATGCTGTCGGGAAGCATACCCTCAAAGTTTCCCACACCCATCGCCGGATCTAAAATATTACCCTGCTTCAAGCCCATATTTTCAAGAGCCTTATACACAGAGCGTATTACAATGGGAGGTGTATAAAAGGCTGTCAGTGTGCTTTCTCTTGCCGCACTGTATTCATCCGGTGTAAGCAGTGATTTCAACTCTGTATAATGAGAATTACGCTCATCAAAGCAATCCGCAAGTCCTCCCCAGCCGACATATTGAGATAATATCTCCTGTTCCTCCGGTGTTGCAAGCCTGTGTTCGTCCTCAAGCTTTTTCAGCGTTTTTATTGCTTCAATATTTCTTTCATATTTCTGAGTCGGTGTGCCGTGACCGAGATTATCGTCTGTGATACGAAAATTATTTCGTTCGGACATAGGAATTTCGGGATATATAACCGTGTTCGGTGCTTGCTTTGGCTTTTCTATATGCGGTATTAAACTTTCCTGCTCCTGCTTCTGTGCTTCAAGAATACGCAGAACCGTGTCTATCTTCTCAACACGGCTTATCGGGAAACCCACACTATTCTCAAATGTAATATCACGGAGAGTTACATCACCGCTGATTTCACCGACACGCTCAATAACGAATTTTCGCTCGTCAATGGTCAATTCTCTTCCTATTATATCATTCTGCTGTATCTCTGTTTCTTTTTTCTCTGCCGGAAAACGTGATATGCTTCTGTACATTCCGTCATCACTCATATCCGAAGCAACAAGTACGTTATACCCTGCTTCTGTAAGAATATCCTTATATAGCTGCCATTCATCGGATAATGTGAAGCCTGTCATTGCAGCCTTCATTTCGCTGCCCGGCAGCTGCCTTTCAAGCATATAGCTATCCCAGAGCTGTCCGGCAATTTCAGCATCATTACCGAGTGTTTCATAATGACTGCCGACCTGAATTATGATAAGGCTTTCGGGATTATGCTCTTTTAATTCATTATAGGCACTCATTGAACGGTATATCTCTGTATACGGT
>JBJEIV010000208.1:0-12580 GCA_051877395.1 Candidatus Ornithomonoglobus sp. | reverse complement strand
GTATACTTACAGTGAAGGCAGGAGTAAAGAGCGGTACAGCTGTCATAACAGCTAAAGTCGGCTCCGTATCAGCGCAGTACAGCGTAGGAATTTCACAGGCAGAGCGATACAGAAACGCAATTAAGCTTACAGGTCCGTCCGAGATAGCTTATGACGGTGATGGTGTGACTGCTGCTTATAAAGCGGAAGTATGTGACCAGTTCGGCGTACCGTATGAAAATGATCATGTTATATGGAGTATTTCAGACACGGATGGATTCACAATAAGCTCAGGCGGTATTCTTGCAGTAAGCCCCGGGCTTGAAAACGGAGCATCGGCAACTATTACCGTAAAATCAATATACAGTGATTTGGTTTCTGAGCAGATGAAGGTTACATTGGTAGAAAATGTGCCGCATACAATGAAGTTTACAAATGATTTGAAGGCAGTTGCACTGTCGACAAAAAAAGACATGTCGCTGTCATTTGCTGCATCAGTAGTGGATCAGAACGGCAGCCCGGTGGAGGATGAAGAATACAAGAACATTATTTACTCGGTTGATGTGCCTGAGGTGCTTGCAGATTATATATTCATTGACGAGAAAACAGGACTTCTTACTCTTAAAAAAGTTCAGGAAGAGTGGATTGAGCAGCTTGTCGGAAAGACAATAGAAATTACAGCATCATGCGGCGAAGAAAATATTGTTTCGGCATCGACAGAGCTTACAATATGTGAGGAAATAATCACTTCAATCCAAGTCAGCGGACCGTCAACAATAACGGTACCGGAAAAGGGTACATCAACTGCAAAATATACTGTTAAGGCATATGATCAGAACGGGGATGCGGATGATAATTACACAAAGCTTTCATGGCAGATGCTCGGCGGCTTAAACGGTGTATATGTATCGGACGGAACAGTTACGGTAACAAGCTATGCGCAAAGCGGAACGGCAGCGCTCAAGGTTACAGATACCGAGAACGGAGCATCAGCTGAGTGCAGTATTAAGATAGTGAAAAAGAGCAGTGACACTTCTGCTTCAGGCGGCGCAGGCGGCGGCGGAGGCGGCTCGGCAGGCGGCTCCGGAGGAGGCGGAAATGCAGGCTACAGTGCCGGTATTTTACCATCAATTCCGATTGGAATTACAGACACGGGCAGCATTATTGAACCCGGAACATCAGAAAAACTCACATTCGATGATATGCCGAAAACTCATTGGGCATCAGAGGCTGTTTACAGTCTTGTAGAAATGGGTATTGTAAACGGAAGAAGCGAAAAGCTTTTTGCTCCGACAGAGAATGTAACTCGTGCGGAATTTGCCGCGATGACGGTAAGAGCATTTGATTTTAAGGGCTCGGGTACAAATCCGGCATTTGATGATGTGGACGAAGATGATTGGTTCTTCGACGCAGTTGCAACGGCGGTTGAAAACGGAATCGTTAACGGAGTTGACGAGAAGAATTTTGCTCCCGATGCCGTTATAACAAGACAGGATATGTGTGTGATACTTGCGAGAGCACTTAAGCAAGCCGGAATAGACTTGAATAGTGATGAGGACACAGTTTTCTCTGATATTGATTCAGTTTCGGATTATGCGCAGGATGCCGTAGCGGCAATGAGCAGTGAAAAGATATTGAATGGTTATGAGGATGGAAGCTTCCGTCCTCAGGGAAGCGCAAACCGTGCAGAGGCCGCAAAGGTTATCTATGAATCGGTGAGCAAAAAACAATAATGTATTAATAGGAGGACTCCAACAATGAAAAGATGCATAGGTTTTCTATTGACCATAGCTCTTGTATTATCGGGTTTGGTAATCCCCGGCTATGCCGGGGAGGTGCCCCTTTCTGATATAAAGGGGACAAAATACGAGAAATCAGCAGCTTTACTGTATGACATAGGTATTATTGCCGGATACGATGACGGGACTTTTAAACCTGAAAAGCAGGTTTCAAGAGGAGAGCTTTGTGCAATGATGGCAAGAATGCTGGGACTCTCAGAGCTTCAAGCATCGGAAAATGATATATTTAACGATATAAAGGACAGTCCGTATAAGGCAAGCATCGAGATACTTGCCGGAATGGGCATTGTAGACGGTATCGGCGGCGGAAGTTTCCAGCCTGACGCGCCTGTACTTACCGAACAGGTAATAAAGATTGCAATATGCTCAATAGAATATGACGCTGTTTTAAAGGAGGGCGAGTATCCGACAAATTATATAAGTACCGCATCTGCATACGGACTGCTAAACAATGTAACCTCAGAGATAGGCGAGCCTATGGTAAGAGGCGAGATCGCGATACTTATCGAAAATATGCTTAAAGCAGACGCGATTGAAAAGACATACGGTTATGGGGCTAAAGTGACTTTTTCGGATGATACTGTAATGTCTGAGCTTTTGGGAATTGATGATTTTTACGGTACATTGACATCAAATGAGTATGCAAGCTTGTTGGGCGAGAAACCAAGCGATAAGGGTATCGTGAAAATTACAACCTCACAGGAGAGTGTGACCGCAAGAATCGGAGTTCTTGATGTAAATGCGGATTTAGGTAAAAAAGGACGTTTTTATATTAAGGATGCAGGAAAAGACGAGGCAACGGTTGTTCATTTCCGTGAAACTGAAAACGGAATAAAAACTCTTGAGATAGCTGCTGAAAATATCGGTGATGCTGAAATCTCAGACTATGGTGAAAATATAAGACTCAATTATTATGTAAATAACGTTAAAAAGAATGTAAAAATGAGTACCGGAAGTAAGGTATTTATAAACGGAAAGCAGATTGAACCGCAGAATGTTACGGCGGATATGTTTGATATTGACTCGGGAACGATTACGCTTTTGTCAATTTCGGACAGCGGTTATGATACCGTATTCATATCAAGCTATATAAGTCTTGTTGTAAATTCTGTTCATAATAAGGATTGTGAGGTATTCTTCAAACCTAATCTCAACAAGCTGAACGGACAGAAGGTTGAGTCACTTGTTCTTGATCCGGATGATCAG
Organism: Candidatus Ornithomonoglobus sp.; assembly: GCA_051877395.1. Taxonomy (GTDB): domain Bacteria; phylum Bacillota; class Clostridia; order UBA1381; family UBA1381; genus Ornithomonoglobus. The sequence goes on along the minus strand of JBJEIV010000208.1, from coordinate 9,596 downwards.
TCATTGGTATTCACATTGAAATTAGACGGTGAGGATATATCGGTTGAGGATTTGCAGGAATTTGATGTTCTTACAGTTATGTCATCGGAGGATGCGGAATTAATTGACATAACAGTATCAAGAGAATCGATAGAAGGAACTGTAACACAAATCGGCGACGATGACAGAGGCAAATTTTGCTATATAAACGGAAAGCAGTATTTCATTTCGAACGGAATGAGTGATACAATCAAGGTCAACGATAACGGCACATTTTATATTGACAGCTTTGGCAAAATCGCTTATGCGGATGTAAAGCTTAATTCGGGAAAGCTGTACGGATATATGATGAAGAGCTATGTTGAGGACGGCGGCGAAGATTACGTTATGAGAGTTTTGACTCAGGAGGGTGAGGTACAGAACATACCCATGCGTTCAAAGCTGAAGTTTAACGATTCGCAGACCAGCTCATCAAACGTATGCTCATCGCTCGGAAGCACGGGTACGCTTATTCGCTACAATGTTAACGGTGACGGTGAAATGACATCGGTTTATACTGCGGTTGATAACGGTTCATCGGATTATCGCGGATATGACGATGATAATTTCTCAAAGGATAACAATACAGCTGACGGTAGTCTGTATTTTAAGAATACGGCAATACCGGGCTTTGGCGGAAGATATATGATTGGTGAGAATACGGTTATCTTCACAGTTCCTGCCGATGCTACGGATTATGATAATTACCGCGTAGCAAACAGCGGATATTTTGTAAATGATATATACTATAATGTTGATATTTACGATACCGACAGAGCTATGATTGCGGGAGCTGTAGTATCCAAGGGAATTGATGAAACAAAATCGGAGGAGCAGAGCTTAAGCTGGAACGAGCCGATTATGCTTATAGACAAGGTCGATCAGGAGGTCGATGATGATAACGATATTTCCTGGATGGTACATGGTATCAAAAACGGCAAAGACGTAACTGTTAAGGTGGCTGAGGAAGATTCGGACGGAAATGCTGTAGTTTCCGAGGAATACGGTGATTGGCAGAGAATGCAGCCCGATGCCCTTGTTCGCGGTTCAATTATTCAGTATAAAACCAATATTGACGGTGAAATGGATGATTTTCGTGTATTATATGTTCCGGGCTCGTCAATGAGAATTACCAATCTTGATCCTAATTCTAATCATAAGATTGAATGTCAGACAGTTGTGGGCTTGGCAGATGTGTGCCGTGACGGTCTCTTGAGAATTACGCTTAATGAGGGAGCGTCATACAATGCGGCGACCGGCAAGGTTTTTGCAATAGGAACGGCAAATATCTATCGCTTTGATTCAAGGCAAAAACGTGTTGAAAATGCTACTGTGGAGGATATAAGCTCAAGAGAGAATTCGGGAGATTCGGCAAGCAGAGTATTTGTGCGCGCAAATAAGGAAAATGTAGGAGACATAGTGATTTATGAATAACACAGGTTTGGAGGTAACAATGATGAAAAAAGCAGTTAGTTTGATATTAAGCGCTGTTCTTACAGCGGGCACGTTTCCTTGTGTAATGGCAGCGGAAGATGACAATCAAGAGAATATTGTAACTGTTTCTGTTGCGGCTGATACATTTGTTCAGTCAGGCTCGGCAAATGAAAATACTAATTTCGGATCCGAAACACAGCTTTTAGCTTTGGCAAAGGACGGTGTGTCAAGCAGAATTTCTCTGTTACAATTTGATTTGAATGGAGTTGTTGACAGTAATTATATTGTAACGAAAGCAGAATTGGGAATTACGGTTCCGTCAAAGACAGTAAATGACAGTGAGACAGATGAGTATGCAGGCGAGGGCAGACCTACAGCGACCAATCCGAATAATAATCAGGCGTATGATATATATACCATAGAGAGCGGCTGGAGCGAAAGTGATATTACATGGAGCACCGCTTCGGAGATATTGGACAATAAAGAATTGCTGGTAAATCAGACCGAACGTCCTAATGTTTCTACTTATGTTAATGACTCGATACCGCATTATACTGATATTACAGACGGTGTGAATGCTGTTTTGCAGAGCGGTGAGGACGATATACTATCGATCGCTGTTTATACATCTTATGCGGGAGCGCAGACGTACGGTCTTGCCGCATATTCAAAAGAGGCGGATGTTCCCGAAGCCTTTAAGCCGCATATAAAGCTGACACTTGAGAGCAATCCGAATACACTTGCAGCACAGGATGCGGCGGCTGTTGTACAGCCGGAGTATGACGAAATTAACGGTAAAATAACGCTTCCTGACACAGGAAGTCTGAACGGTTCGCTTATAAGCTGGTCAAGCAGCAACGAGGCTGTTATTGCAGCAGACGGAACGGTTACAAAACCATCATGGAGAACTGAAGAGGTTGTGATGACTGCCTCTGTTACGAATGAGAGTGACGGTTCATCTTCTGCGATAAGCTTTACATATCAGATTGAACCGACAAGCAAATTTGATGAGCTAATAGGTGATAGATTGCCCGGTGAATCCGATACTTATGTGCAGTCGGGCAGCGCTAATACGAATTTCGGCAAGGACACACAAATCCTCGCTTTGGCAAAGGATGGAATAACAAGCCGCATAGCGTTGCTCAGATTTGATTTAGGCAGTCTTGTAGGAGATGATTATATTGCTGAAAAGGTCGAGCTTGGTCTTACAGTTCCTTCAACAACCGTTAATGATGATGAAGATACAGAGTATACCGGAAGCGGCAGACCAACAGCAAAATCTCCGAATAACAATCAGGCATATGATATATATATTATAGATAATAGCTGGACAGAAGATGAGATTACATGGAACAGCAGCACAGAGCTGCTTGAGAACAAAACGCTGCTGGCAAGTCAAACGGAACGAGCTGTGGTTAAGACTTATGTAAATGAAGCGGTTTCGCAGTATACCGATATTACCGAGGGCGTAATTGACAGTATCAGGAACAATGCATCTAATAAGCTTTCATTGGCTTTATACACAACCTATGACGGAGCTCAAACATATGGCTTGGGCGCTTATTCAAATGAAGCAGACGTGCCGGAGGCGCTGAAGCCCCATTTAAAGCTTACGATTACAAATGATGCTGACAAGGTTGCGGTTATGAAGGATTATATTGCATTTTCTGAAGATGATTTGAGCGTAAATCTTGACAGAATAACCGGCGATTTCACTCTGCCTAAGCAAGGTGCGAACGGTTCGCTTATAAGCTGGTCTGTGGACAATGAGAATGTGAAGATTGAGGACAACGTGGATTCGTACAAGGTCACGATACCGTCTGTGGACGCTGATACGGCTGTTAAATTTACCGCATCATTCAGCTCCGGAGAATACACAGGAGCAGAGACCTTGGAGTTTGGCGGTGTAATAGTGCCGGATACTCTTGCGGCGGCTGACGCGGCAGCGCTTGAGGCTCCGGTATATGAGGACGGCATAACGACTCAACTGAGTCTGCCATCGGTAATTGGTGAAAACAATTCGGATGTAGTATGGCTTAGCAGTAACGAAACGGTTATCGCAAATGACGGAACAATTGTACACCCCGCATTTGAAGCTGTGACGGTAACACTTACCGCAAAGATAAGTAATTCGACTGACGGCTCGTCAATAGTAAAGACCTTTGAATATGAGATAAGCGGAGTTATGCCGTATGCTGTCGAAGGTGTTACACTCAAGGATAAGGACGGAGCAGAAACAGGCACGGTTACGGCAGGCGGCGCTATTTCAAATGTAAAAATCAGTAAGCAGAGCAATACTGACAACGGTATTGTTGTATTAGCTGCATATAGAAACGGAGAACTGCTTGGTATAGAAGTAAACAATATTGCAGATGAAACAGCGGTTGACGGTATATATACTATCAACACAAATATAGCTATCCCTGAGGATACTGAAGGATTCAGTTATAAAGTGTTTGTATGGGAAGCTTTCAATAGTATGATACCTTATGCAAACTGAAAATAATAGGAGTGAAGCATGGATTATAAGAGCAGACTTTCAGAGTTGACAAAACAGGCGAAGGATCTTTTAGATAACCATGGAGATGAGTTCACAGACGGAAACAAGCTCGCTATGGAGTACCTCATAAGAGATGCACAAAAAGCTTTGGCGGGCGAATATTGCAGACCATTTAATAGATGCCGCGGATTTTTTGATCCGCGGCATAATGAGGATATAAGGTTTGTCACAAATCGTTTTACGATGACACCGGGTTATGGAATGGATCATTACGGTTTAGAGCCGGCATTGGAGTGGTTCATTGCAACAAGAGAAACATCTGATGAGGTAAGCAAAAAAAATGAGGCAAGAAGAAAACGTCTTGACAACCTTAACATAAAAAGCGACAACCTGTTTTTTTCAAATAATGACAAAGATAAGAACCGGGAGGAGTTTAAAGAGCGTATACAAAAGAATGAGATAATTCAAAAAGAGATAAATAAGATAAGAGATATATCGAATAGATACTCATCTGAACAGATAGATATGCTGGAAGCAGCGATGAGTGAAGACGCTGATTATGCCGCTCTCAATAGCAAATTCTATATATGGGGAAAGACTGATAAGATACTTACATTTGTGACGCCGAAGGGAGCAAAATTTTCTAAGCTGCGGTTTGTTTTGCCGTCATCGGATAATGAAGCTGACGGTTTGGGACATTTGTGGATTGATAATATTAAAGTGTCGCCGGGTATGGGTGATGATTGGGATATTATAAATCCGGGCTTTGAAGCAGGAACAATAGGTTGGGACACAGTAACCGTGCAAGGCAGCCCAATCATACGCGCAGAGCATGAAAAACCATTTTGCGGCAGAGAGCAAGGAAGTCTTTATATTGAAAATCCGAGTTCGGATGATGAAGGCGGAATAGAGAGTTCAGAATTTGTTCCCGTTTTGCCCGAGGTAAATCATACAATCATATTCGACGCTAAGATTGACGGCTTCTTAAACTGCGGACTGAATGTTGAGATATTGTTTTATGATGAAAACAAATTGCCGATTGACAGTGTAAAATGGAGCTTTAAGCGGAAGTCTGCCCTTGCTACAGTGGATTTTGCGTTGACGGTACAGGCTGATGCTATAGTTTACTTCCTTGACGGCGACATTACAAAAGCCGAGAAGGCAAAAAAACAGATGTTTTTTATTCTTAACGATTTCTGCCAGGGTATAGAGCATTGGTTAGTACATAATTCAAGACCGCTTGGCTCAGATGCATACGGTGCGGTGCAGGGCGGCAGGATATTAAGCTCGCTTGCTGCCGCGTATACATTTATAAAGGATACATTTACAAAGGAAGAAAAAGAAAGGCTTACAGAGTGTATTGAATACTTTGTACCGTATTTGATGGATCTGCGTGACAGATGTGAATTATCTGAATATGATGCGCAGAAGAATGCCGGAAACTGGCAGACTGAAATGGCGGCGGGTACCGGAATGTGGATGATGGCGATGCCCGAATACCCTAACGCAAAGCAGTGGCTTTTAAATGCAAATCATACGCTGAAAAGTCAGTTGAAGTATAATCTGCACAGCGACGGTTCATGGCCGGAATCCATACGGTATCATAATGTAACTGCAAGACGGTTTTCGCTGTATGCGTATGTGTTGAAAAATTGTACGGGCGAGGATTGGTTTGAAACGACCGGATTAAAGAAAATGTTCCGATATCCGATAATGATACAGACTCCTCCTTATCGTTTTTATGATAATAAAACAGCTACTCCGAATTTCGGCGATCACGATTTGGATGACGGTACTCAGTTTTCACTGATGGCTCCTTTCTGTAGTATGATATATGATATAGATTCGGAATTGGGCAGAATGATGTACGACACATGGAGGTCAGCCGGAATGCCGTTTGCCGCCATTGCAAACGGGGAGGATGTTGTTATGCAGAATCTGCTTGCCGATTACAGTGTATTTGATAAAAGTAAGGCGGATATACCTGAGCTTAAATCAACTGCGGAATTTGCAGAGTCCGGTATTTTTATTATGCGTGATGATACATTTTATCTGGCCCTTATGGCGTCTCCTTCATATATAGGGCACGGACATTTTGATCAAGGCTCCTTCATTCTGTACAAGAATAATGTCCCTATTGTAATAGATCCGGCAATAGAAAGTTATTTTGACAGTACAAAGGACTGGTATGTAAGCTCATCCTCTCACAGCACATTGCAGTTTGCAAGGCGCGGTGGAAAAAAGCTTTGCGCAGATTCCTTTGATATATGCTTGGATAAGTCGGATTACAGCGCTTTGCAAGGGTGGAACGATACACCGCGATGCGCAGAATTGGTTTCATCGAGCTTTGGTGAGGAATGTGACAGGATAACGGTAAAGCTTATGAACACAGAGGGCGGTGTTCATTTCAGAAGTGTAGAAATGGATCATAAGCTGAAAACCGTTACAATAACAGATACGGTTGAAGATTTTGATGATGTAATTCGGGTTAATATTCCGCTTGCTGCGCAAAAATGTGAAATAGACGGAAATGAGATCAACGCTGAGGGCTACTATAATACGCCTGTGCGCATTACTTTTGAAGCGGATGCTGCAAGCGTTTCTAAGGAAAAGGGAAGATGTCTGAGAATGTTCCCGTGTGACGGTGTTCCGATGATGGATGTAATACGGACAACGGCAAAAAGAAAAGTGGTAACGACTATAAGATGATTAAACAGCATGAGGAGTGTGAATAAAAATGAGCAATGTTTTAGACAACGAAAAGGAATGGATTGATGAGGTTTGGGAGAAGCTGGATAAAAAGCTTTCAAGAACCGCAGTCAAATGCAGGGAAACAATCCCATACACATCTGTAAACGGCAGCTATGACGATAAGGTTAAAACCGATATATGCTGGTGGACAAACGGCTTCTGGCCGGGCTTGATGTGGCTTATGTATGTGGGCACAAAAAATGAGGAGTACAAAAAAACCGCTGAGAGGGCAGAGGAGCTGCTCGATCAGGCTTTTGTAGAATTTGATGGGCTTCATCATGACGTAGGGTTTATGTGGCTGCTGTCAAGCGGGGTTAATTACCGTTTGACACATAACAATAAATCGCGTATAAGAACCGCGTATGCGGCAAATCTTTTGGCAGGACGCTATAACCCGAGAGGAAGGTTCATAAGAGCATGGAACGATGATGATGACATTTCAAAAGCGCATGACGGCGGCAAGGGTGTAGCGATTATCGACTGTATGCTCAATATTCAGCTTCTGTTCCTCGCGTCCGAAATGTTTGATGATCCGCGCTATAAATATATCGCAATGAGCCATGCTGACACAACAATGGCTAACCATGTAAGGCCGGACGGCTCGGTTTCGCACATACTTGTTTACAATCCGGAGAACGGAGAGGTTATGCATCGTCTGGGAGGTCAGGGATATGATGAGCACAGCGCGTGGTCACGCGGACAGGGCTGGGCAATGTATGGATTCGTATTATGCTATATCCATACGGGCAAGCAGGAGTATCTTGATACCGCAAAGCGTGTTGCAAATCATTTTCTGGCAGCGCTCACCGAAGATAATGTTCCGCGATGTGATTTTAGATCTCCGCAGACTCCTGTTATCTATGATACTTCAGCAGGCGCATTGGCGGCATGTGCGTTACTGGAAATTGCAAAGTATTGCCATGAACATGAGGCGGAAAACTATCGCAGAGCAGCAATAAAAATGCTAAAGGCATTAGAAAAGGATCACATAAACTGGTCTGATTCTGAAGACGCCGTTTTATATAACGGTTCGGAGGCATATCATACCGCATCCGGAACTGCGGAGCAGAAGCCTTTGATATACGGTGATTATTATTTTGCGGAAGCAATTTATAAGCTAAAAGGAAATGATATATTATTCTGGTAAAGCAACTGAATGAACATATAATAAAGAAATAGGTGTTTAGATGAAAAAAATTCTTACGGTAAGAAACGGCGGATTATATATAAATGATCAGCCGTTTTATATGCGTTCGGGCGCGATACATTATTTCCGTATTCATCCCGAACAATGGGAGGACAGGCTGTATAAGCTGAAGCTGTGTGGATTGAACACTGTGGAAACATATATTGCATGGAATGTTCAGGAACCGCAAAGAGGTAAATTTAACTTTGAAGGCTTTGGAGATTTTGAGCGATTTATTACGATAGCAGAGAATTTGGGGCTTAATGTAATAATTCGTCCGGGACCGTTTATTTGCGCTGAATGGGAAATGGGAGGGCTTCCGTCGTGGCTGCTCAATATTGACGGCATGGAGCTGCGTAGGTATAACCGGCAGTTTTTAGAATGTACGGAGGAATATTTCAAAGCAATATTTGAAAAAATCATACCGCATCTTTCGACTAACGGTGGCGGTGTCATTGCTATTCAGGCGGAAAATGAATTCGGCGGTTTTAAAAGACCGGATAGTGAATATTTGTTGTGGATAAAGAATATGTATGCTTCGTTGGGAGTAGACGTCCCTATTTTTACCTCAGACGGTGTAGGCAAAAATGAGCTGGAAAGCGGAAGCATAGACGGAGTACTTATGACTGCAAATTTCGGCTCTAATGCTGAAGGGGCATTCAACAGACTTGAAGTCTTGCGTCCGGGAGAGCCGAAGATATGTATGGAATTTTGGGATGGATGGTTCGACCAGTGGGGACGGGCGCATCATACAAGAGATCCGCATACAGTAATTCAAGAATTGGAATATATAGTTAACAACGGCGGTCACTTTAACATATATATGTTCAGCGGCGGAACGAACTTTGGTTTTATGAATGGTTCTAATTGCAATCCTGATTTTGAACCATGTATAACAAGCTACGATTACGGAGCGCCGATTTCAGAAAACGGAGAGCCTACGGAACTGTATTATATGATAAAGGAATTGCTTACAGGCACTCGGACCTGTGATGAATTGGATCATATTATGGGCGCATACAGGAAAAAAGCATACGGTGAGATAAGCTTTAAGGCTGCTTCTGTATTTGATCGGCTTAATGAGCTTGGCAGTAAATTTGTCTGTGATGTTCCGCTTAATATGGAGAAATTGTCTCAAAATTATGGATTTATTGTGTATGAGGCTGATGTATCCGGGATGAGCGGCATAATTGATATAGGAGAACCGAGAGATTATGCCATGTTTTACGGTGACGGCAGACTGCTGGGAGTGTACGAACGAGGAGCAGAGTATGAACCGATAAAAATTTCCGGTATAAAGAAGCTTAGAATACTTGTTGAAAATTTGGGACGTGTAAATTACGGACAGAGGATTTTTGATAAAAAAGGAATTATAGGAGATGTGCGAATAGGAGAGCAAATTGTTTCAGGCTTTAGCATATATACATTGAACATGGGGAATATTCCAAAGCTGGAATATGAATCGGTCAAGTGTGAACCAATGCTGTATGTGTCGGAGTTTTTTGTTGATGATCCGGCAGATACATTCATTTTTCCAAAAGGATTTACTCATGGAATAATATTTATCAATGGCTTTAATCTGGGACGATACCGCAGCATTGGTCCTCAGATGACATTATATGTACCTGCTCAGATCCTTAAACATGGAATTAATCAAGTGGTTGTGATGGATTTGTATGCGAGTGATACACCTGTTGCAGAGTTTTT
>JBJEIV010000207.1:0-2479 GCA_051877395.1 Candidatus Ornithomonoglobus sp. | reverse complement strand
AATCAACAGCCGCATCTGAACCGAATGCTACATTAACTGTATCATTATCATCAAATGCGAACGAACTGCCTGTCGTAACATCTTCCGGAGCTGACAATATCGGAGCTGCTATTTCAATTGCCGGAGCTTCAGTAGCCGACGGAGCTTCAGTAGCTGACGGATCTGCTGTCGCGCTCGGATCCTCCGTTGCAGCAGGAGCACCGCTTGTTACCGGAAGAAGCGCTGTTGCCTTTTCGCCCAGTTCGCCCTGATATGTAATGATATTGTCAATTGATGTCAATGTATACGGCGCTGCGCCGCTTGAACTGATGCTTGTTACAGCAAAAACAGGAAGTGCAGTTACCTTCGTCGCATTCTCACCTGTTGCAACATATTCCTGATCAACCTTCTGTTCACCGTCAAGGAATACTCTGTACTTATCATTAGATACCATTACTGTTACTACGTACCATGTATCAGCATCCACATCAATGCCGATAACACCGCTCTCACCTCTTGTGTAAGAGCTGCCTGTGCCGTCTGTTGTGAGCACTGCCATTACGTTTCTGTACTCACCGCTGGCATCACTGCCTGTCTGCGTTGTATCCTTAAGAATATACAATCTGCCGACGCCGTCAGCATTCTGAGCCGAAAGCTTTACAGCGAATGCCATTACGGATGTCTTTGTTGTATCGTCTGAAATGTCAAGATTATCTGTAAGACTTAATACAGGACCTCTGCCTGCTGTTGAAAAACGTCCGCCCGCGAGCGTAAGAATCTTACCGTTAGCATATTCATCTACTGATGCATATGTTGTAGTATCACCGCCGTCTCTATTTCCAAGATGAATATTAAGACCGGTAATATCAGTATAATCAACAGCCGCATCTGAACCGAATGCTACATTAACTGTATCATTATCATCAAAAGTAAATGAGTTTCCTGCTGTAACACCCTCCGGTGCTGATAACTCAGGCGCATCTACTTCCGGTATCGGTGTCGGTGTAGCTACAACCTCACCTCCCGGTGTCTGTGCTGCAGGAGTTTCATCATTTAACGGATCAGTTGATGTGTAAATAACCAAATCATCAAGTGAAATCTTCATGTAATCACCATATCCGCCTGCTTCTTTTACCTCACTGCCCGAAGCAACCTGATCACCCGAACTATTAAGAGCGCTGAAATTCAGCTCTGAAATTGATGTATCTGTTGATGTTGTTACAACTTCATCACCATTATACAAAGTCGAACCACTAGCTGATACAACAAGCTTTGCAGTAGCCCACTCGCCGCTTGCTACTCCAAAATCGCTTGCAGCCACAAGCGTGTTACCGATTTTGAAAGCCGGATAATAGCCCACTGTTACAGGATCAACAATCTTAAACTTGAATGACATAACCAATGAAGCATCTGCTGTAGGGCTTAATGTACCATCTTCAAATGTTAGCTTACCACCTCTTCCACCTGTTGAAAAACGTGAAACAGTGGTTGTAATAAATACATTATCATCCTCAACATCAGCCTTCCAATATGATGTATCATCGCCGCCTGATCTTGATCCGGAAACAAGATTTATACCATCAATTGTTTTAGAATCACCGCCTGAACTACTGTAAACAAGCACATCACCTACACTATCACTATAATTACCATATACAACATCATTGGTATATCCGGTAAAATTATTTGAGTATAATGTTTCACCTATCTCTGCATTCGCGCTTATTGGCACAACTACAACAGAGGACACGAGTGCTGCCGCACTTAAAATTGAAATAAATTTTCTCATTATTTATTCCTCTCCCTTTCTATATTTTTACTTAGGAACTTTCTCCGCAGTCCTCCGGACGGTCCGCAATGCCTTTCAGAAAACGGATTTTGTTTCTTTGTATGGATAATTATATTATACCATATCGGTAAATCAATCTCAACACCTTTATTGATTTTCGGCGGATTTTATAATGTTTTTCACTGATTTTTGTGCATTTTACCAATTTAAAGAGACCGGAAGTCCCAATCCCGGTCTCTTTGAAGCATTATTCTATTTTTATCGCTTCGCACAGCGGTGTCATTGCATTAAACGAATCTATTAGGAAATACTTGACATAACCATCCTCCGGCACAACAGGCTCATCTGTTATATTATTAAATCCCGCTTCAAGGCTTATGGTATCAAGCTTTTCCACCTCAAACAACAGCCCGTCACCGGTGTAAACAGCCGCGATAAGCTCCGCGCTTTCTATCGCATTCCTGGAGTATATTTCTATTCCGTCGCCTGTTGACGTCATAAGGACATCCTGTGAAAAACTCGCATTCTCGCTTTTATTATCAATATATATCACTCCGTTATCTATATACGGCGACCCGTTTGTTGCCAGAAATACAAAATCCGTCAATGCCGCGCCGACAAGATTTCTTGGTGTCAATCCGATGCCCTGCGCCGCAATTTCGCTTGTAAGCGCTGGATTAGCAGGGTCGATCCTGTAAATAGTATATACCG
>JBJEIV010000206.1:0-12644 GCA_051877395.1 Candidatus Ornithomonoglobus sp. | reverse complement strand
GACTCGATTGTAAATGAGTCTGATTTCTCACTGTCATAGAGATATACATCATATAAACCGTTGTCGTTTGTCTTTTTATATGCCGCCGTATAGCTGTCACCGCTTAATGCGAACGAATCACCCGAATAGATAGTTTTCTCCTCCCACTCGGTAATCGTTAAAGACTCTTTAATCGTTGCGCCTTCGCCGTCAACATAATTTACCGTAACCGTTGCCGGAGTTGTGCTGATAACAAACTTAGCCGTAAGACTGAGGTCGCGGTAAAGTCTGTCAATGTTAAGCTCTGCCTCCTCCGAGAAGAGTGTTTCGCCATTGTACCATCCGGTGAAACGGTAACCCTCTGTCGGCGCTGCTTTTACTGTTACAGAGCTTGCCGTCGGAACTGTTGCCGTTCCTTCAACTGTACCCTTGCTGTCATCCTCCGATTCAACGGTTATTGTTGAGGTTGTCACCTCATCCTTAAGCTTTGCAACGGTGAGATTTGAAATCTGCATATCAAAGGTTGACTTTGTACCGTTGAATACAAGGTTATTCATTGTATCAATCGCCGGAGCGTCAAATGTGGAGTACAGCGGTATATCCACCGTTACGGAATCGCCGCCGTCAACCGATACGGTTGCCGTACCATGATTCATATCAAGAATATAATGCACATTTGTCCAGAACCCCGTGTTAAGAGTGCCTACATTAGTATTGTTTACCGACAGGCTGCCGCTTGAACCCACCGAAATGAGATTAACCTCATCCGATGCAAACGGTGACGATGACTTGATTGTCTTTGCAAAGTTGACATTAAGACCTGAACCCGATATATATTTCAGATTGAAGTCAATAAGGTACTTGCCGGTTGTGCCTGTTCCGCCTGTGAGGTTTGTAAACGGCCTCATTACATACCACGAAGCGCCTCCCGATGCGGTTGCCTTGAGATTTGCATAGGTTATGCCGTTATCCTCGCCGAGCGTTACATCCATATCCGATGATCCGCCCGTTGTCCAGCCTGCCTCGGTAAGATTTGCCTTGCCGTAATAATCAAAGGTTTCAATATCACCGTTCTGTCCCGGAACAAGGTATGCGTCAATCTCCGACGGTACATAGTATGCCGAAAGTCTTTCTCCGCCTTCCTCCTCCGGAATAAGAGCCTCATGGTCGAGATAGCATGACCAGATATAAATTTGGGTTGTCTGATCCTCGCCGATTTCTATGCCGTCCGGCAATGTGAGAACATTTGTTCCGCTGCCGGTTGTATTATCGATATGATAAATTGTTACATACCTCTTGTCAAAGCTTCCGTCAGCATTGTACACATCAATTACACCCGACGCATAGTTTGAAAAACTGTCCTGAACATATGCTGTCAGCGTCTTTTCCTCATAGTTTACATCCTTAATCACTATAGGATAATCATATGACGGCTTATAGTAATACGGCCATGCTTCGTTCGCGCCCCAGCCGAGGTCGAGAACCTCCTGACCTACCGGTGTCGGAGCTTCCTTTGTATACTCCGTCATAAGAGGATTAAGCGCCGGATATGCGTCCGTATCGGCTGTTGAGAAGAAGAAGTATGCAAGATTCTCCGCACCCGCGTCATTCGGATGCGTTCCGTCAACATTCTTGTGCGAACCGCCCTGCGGAAGCTGGAAGTAATAGTCTGTAAGCCTTATATCGTTTGTAACCGCCTCACCGCCTACTGTTGCGCCGGCCGTAAGCGTAGTATACCAATCAAGCGACGGCTGATTGAGGTCAACGAACGCAATATCTGTTGCGCCCTCGTCAATTTTAGTATCGACATATTCCTTAGCGGCATCCGAGAATCCATTAAGTGTTGATGTCCATGTATTTGTTTCGGCATCATACTGCGACTCATTATGTCTGTCGATAGGACCTACAAGAATAAGCGTGGCGCCTACCGCCTTGCATGCATCATAATACTTGTCAAGACATGACTTGTATCCCTCTACGCCATCAGTCTTATGGTTGTGACCGTACTCAACATACATAAAGTCGCCTGCCTTAATCCGATCCTTAACCATATTGAAATGATAATTATCATTGGCCGCAAGTCCGCCCTCGCCCTCGTTAACCATAGCGATATTGTGCGGGAGATATTTTGTAAGACCTGTGCCTACACCTGTATAGTTCGGATACGGACTGAACGGCAATGTCGCGCCGCCGTCGGTTACAGTCGAGTCACCGAGTACCCACAGAACCGGAGCTGTTTCAATCTGATCGATTTCAAGAGCCGCAAGCGCCGTGTTCTCGCCGAGAACGGCAACGTTTACCATACCGTCCGCGATTTCGCCCGTCGGATCCGATTTCTGATAATAAATAGCCGTCGGCCTTATTGTAAACTCTGTTGTTACGGTTTCGCCCGCCCTGATAGTCTTATTGGTGTAAAGCGGGTGCTTTCTCTCCGTATAGAGCGACGCTGTCGCATCCTTTGTGCTGTCAAGTGTCGTAACCGTTGCCTTAATTCTGTAATATGTATCATCGGGAACCTTCAGCGCGAAACGCACAGGATAATATTTATCGCCCGCATTTCCTGAAATATCCGCTCCTGTTGAGCCGATACCGTCATATAAGCCTGTGCCGCCGCCGGCGGTAAGCTCAATAACCTGCCCCTCCTGCTGAACAAAGCCGTCTATACGTCCGCCCGCAAGCGTGTAGTCCTTCGCGTTTGTTCCGATAAAGCCGTACTGATCCTCGCCTGAGGTGTTGAGTGTATAGTTAATATCGTTTGTTACGGCTGTCCAGCCATCCGCTGTGTCCTCCGCTGTACCCATGTCAAACTTCCATGACCTGATTACGGTTACATCATCACCCGGATCTTCCGTTGCCGCTTCCGTTGCCGCTTCTGTTGCCGCTTCCGTTGCTGCCTCCGTTGCTGCCTCCGTTGCCGCTTCTGTTGCTGCCTCCGTTGCCGCTTCTGTTGCCTGCTCTGTCGGTGCGGTTGTTTCTTCTGCCGCCTTAACCTCAAGTGCGTTTACAATCGGCTCCTGACCGTTCCATACAAGGATCTTATCACCTGTATTTGCAATAATATCAGTTATCTGGTTGCTTCCCTCATTAAGCGCAACTGTCTTTTTTGTTACCGAGTTCAGTGTATTGTCGCTTTTATAGCTTGCAACATACACATCGGCAGATGAATACGCTTTATCTGCCACTACGGTAAGCGTACCGTCAGCATACGAAGCTGTTGGTTCCGCTGCGCCTGCCGTTACCGGAACGGTAATCATCGTTGCCGTGACTGCCGCCGACGAAAACAGCGCAAGCGCTTTTTTAAATGTTCTCTTCATTTAATTCCCTCCTCTTATATTTAAAGAAAAATATACTGCTTATAGTATAGCACACCACACCTCAAAAATAAAGTAGTTAATAACAAATTTATCTGTTTTTTCTAATAATTTATCGGTTTTTTGTGCAGCATAGCCAAAAAAAGGTCTCATAAATTTGAGACCTCATTTGTTAATTACATTATAAAGACGGCTCAGCGTCGTAATCGCCTGTTCTACCGTGACGGGATTGTACGGATAGAACTTATTGCCCTCGTCAAGCGACATTATACCCTGATCCAGATTCCAGCCCACATAGAACCTTGCCCAATCCGCTACCTTCGGATTATCGGATGTAGCGCACTTATTTGTTGAACTGATATACATATACTTTTCGGCAAGCCTTGTCATAAGCGTCGCAAGCTCCTGACGGGTAAGCCGTCCGTCCGGATCAAATTCCGTATCGGTTTTTCCGGTTACAATACCCAAAGCATAAAGCTGATTTATCGAAGCTTCACGTCCGGCGCAATCCGAGAAAAATCCGTTGGTGTATTCCGTTCCGGTGGCGGTCATATATGACTCCATGCTTGAATAGTTACCTGCCACAACTATGAAATTAGCAAGAAGCTCTGTAAGCTGCTCACGGGTTATATATCTTCCGTAAAGACCGGTGAACTCATACGGAAGAAGTGACTTTGAGGCTGCATCCTGCATTTCATATTTTGCCCAGTCCGCATCGGGAAGCTTTAGAAAATCCCTGCTTGTACATACGTTCCATAATACACCGCCGTATGCATCATCCTTATCATCAAGAAATTCCGATTCCAGATAGCTCAGATTTACAGCATCCGTTTTTGCAGGCATATAGCAGATATAATTATCTGAACCGTATGTGCCTATCTGAATTCCGGATTCAAAATAATAGCTTATTTTTGAACCGCTTGTCGTTGTAAAGTTCACGCATATACCGCGGAACGGTGTCGGATTTACCTTCCTCCATACCGTAACATTGCTTGAAGCATAGTAAAAATCCTTTATTTCCGTTTCATCAAGATTCTTGTATATATTTGCATCCAGATCGCAGATCGTTGCGGAAGCTATATCGTTCACATCATAGATCCCGAGAGCTTCCGCAAACGTCATTGAGTCGGGAAGATTTACAATATCATATGCGAACGCCTGTACCGGCAGCAGAACAATCGCTGCCAGCAAGGCAAATATTTTTTTAAATATAATAATCACCCCCTCGGTCAGGTCTGATATGGCTTTATAACCGCTTTCGAGCCGTTTGAAAGCTCAACATACAGTTCAATATACTTCCAGTCCGAATCGTCAACATATCCGTCCAGAATTTTAAAATGATCAATATCATCCGAGCTTATTACTCCGGTATCCGTAATGTCTTTATACGCTCCCGGTGTGTAGCTGTCGGTATAAATCACATGATAAAGCATCTTATCATCATATATCTTATAAAGATTTCTTTCATAAATTGACGAAATACTCTTTATTCTGTCCAGCGTGAGAGTTGAATCCTCATACATATAAATACCGCGGGTCACCATTATATCAACAAAACATGTGCCGGTAAGGTCGGAAATTATATAACCGTTCTTTTTGCCGCTGCCTCTGTCCGAATCCGTGCCCTTGCCGCTGATAAGAAGCTTTGACGCATATGTAACCGTTGATGGATTTGTTCCGTCTGTTATAGGCTTAAGTATTCCGTTTTCATAACGGTAAAAATGCGCTGTAAGCGTATCTCCGTTTTCTGAAACTATAATTTCCTTTATATCATCCTCTTCGGCAAGGTCTACAACCGCCACCGAATATGCGCTTGTGAGTGTGCCCAGACTTGGTGTATAATCAAGACCGTTTATGCTAAGTATCGGCGCCGCTAATGCCGATGTGTCCTGTGTACTGTTAAATTCAATTTTTTCCGCATTGCCGTCATTATCAAGGTCTATCTCTGCAGAACCGTTACTGCTGCTGTAAAATTCAGCCGCATCCTCCAGAGTCCTAAAGCCTACTTTAAGGAACGCGTAAGCCCTGTAGGGCTTCCCTGTTGTTGAAACAAGGACCATTGAATGATGTCCGTCCCATGTTACGGCATAATCCATAGCCTCCGCAATTGCGCGAACAGGAATCATAATACGGTCGTTCTCCATAATTGCGGGAGCATCAAGAGTAATTCTTTCTCCGTTCTTATACATAGCATCGTCACCATACTTAATTGTAACGGTATAACCGAGCCTTGATATTACAGCCGTCTGTGAAGGCTGATCCCAGCTGACACCGCAGCCTGCTTTTTCAAACACTGCGCGTATAGGAACCATTGTGTAACCCTCGCCAATAATTACCGGATTCTGGTCAAACTCCACAGATACATTATCAACCTTGACTGTTACAACATCAGCCTCGGCATGAGCGCCCACAGCGCATGCCGCAAATATACCTGCTGCCGCAGCAGCCGCTGCAAAAAGCTTTCTACATTTCATCTTTTACCCTTCTTTCCTGAATCTTTAAAATCAGAGAATACAGTATTTAGCCATATACTCTTCCATCTTAGGGATCACATCATCATATTTACCTGAAGCCTTGAGATATTCATAAATATCCTGAACAGTTACAATAGCATGAACATTTATACCAAAGTCCTCTCCGACCTCCATAATCGCAGTCTTTCCCGGTGTCTTTCCGACCTCGCAGCGGTTAACTGAAATAAACATATCCTTAACCGTTACATCTGCCGCTCCGGTAAGAACAGGCATTGTTTCACGGATCGCAGTTCCGGCTGTTATAACATCCTCGATTATAATAACCTTATCCCCGTTCTGCGGCTTATAGCCTACAAGCGAGCCGCCCTCTCCATGGTCCTTCTCCTCTTTGCGGTTAAAGAAATACGGCTTATCAATTCCGTATTCATTGTAAAGAGCCGCAGCGCAGCCTGCCGCCAAAGGTATGCCCTTATAAGCAGGTCCGAACATGCAGTCAAAATCATCACCTATCGTATCTTTTACAAGCGCAGCATAGAATCTGCCGAGAGTTGCAATCTGCTTACCTGTACGATAGTTTCCCGTATTTACAAAATACGGTGTATTACGCCCGCTCTTTGTCACAAAATCACCGAAACGAAGCACATCAGACTCCATCATGAACTCTATAAATTCTTTTTTTGCTTCCGTTATCATCAATAAAGCCTCCTCACATAAATTTGTATAATTAATATTAGTATATCACACATTTCGGGATTTGTAAACAGTTTTGTTTTTAAAAAAACGGGGCGGAAACAATTGTCTCCGTCCCGCTGTTATAAATTTTCAGAATTACTCTGCCGCCTGTGTAGCTTCTTCTGCTTCCTCTGTATCCTCCGGCTCCTCTTCCGGTTCATCGGTTTCCTCTACAGGATTCTTAGCAGCCTCGTTCTGCTCCTTAAGCTTCTGATCAACCTTATTTCTGACCTCTATCCAAAGAGTATCGGCAGTTACGCTGTCATCAAGCTCATATTCAGCCTTGAACGCGTCGATCTGATCCTCACCGACACGTGAGCCTACTGTAGTCTTATCAAACACATCACCGATTGTTGTATCCTCTGTTATGCTGTCATCATCTGTAAGACCGAGAACTTCCTTAAGTCCATCAAAGTCCATACCTGACATCTGGGCAAATGTACCTGCCGGAATATTGTAATATGCGGCATTCTCTGAAGTTGATGCCGGCATATCTGACGGCAGACCATACAGTTCAAGAAAGTCTGCATATTCCATACCCTGCTGGTCAGCAATTTCACCGACTGTTGTTCCCGTTACATCGATATAATCCTTTGTGTACGGATTAAAAACACTCTTACCAAAGATAATAAATGCTACGATTGCCGCAATAACCACAACTACAGCTGCTGCAATGATTGCTATAAGCTTTGTATTATTCTTTTTTTGCTCTTCCTCCGCTGCAACAGCAACAGCCTCTCCATTGACTACTGTATCCTGATTCTCTGCTCCGGCTTCGGCTTCTGTTTCAGTATTCTCCGCTTCTGCGCTCTCTGCTTCTGCGCTCTCTGCTGCTCCTGTGTTCTCTGCCTCTGGTGCAGCTGTCTCTTCAGCTGCCTCTTCTATAGGAGTCGTTTCGATCTCCTGCTCTTCAGGCTTCTTATTCTCTTCATTCATAATATACTACTTCCTTTCGCACTCTATGTCACAAAACCGCTGTTTATTCAGCAGTCTCTGTCTCTGCGTCTTCTGCTTCTACAGCCTCTGTGTCGGCAGTATCAGCTTCAAGATCAGCCTCAGCATTTTCTGCTGCTTCCTCTGCAGCCTGCTTTGCGCTTTCATAAGTATTGAACTTGCTTCTTACTTCCTCATCCTTTGTATCCTTTGTTACATCATCACCGATCTCCTGATCCGCTTTGAATGCTTCAAATTCCTCATCTGTAAGCTCTACACCCCATGCAAACTTGGCAAAGTTTTCAAGTGTCATCTTATTTGCTACATCGATAACGGAATCCTTTTCCTTCACCTCATCAGTTGTAAGACCGTACTGAGCGAGATAATCCTCAAGCTCCATGCCCGCCTGGTCTGCGGCATAGCCGATTGAGCTGTCACCCTTTGCAGCCTTATTTACGTTAATGTTTGTTGAAATCTTTCCGCTTACAGCGAAAACACCCAGAGCAAGTACAATTACTATAATTGCAACTGAGATAACGGTCATCATGCTTCCCGAAGCATTTCTTCTTGCCATTTTGTTTTACTCCTTTCGTTACTTAGCAGTTCAAAGAAAAACTGCTGCTATTTTTTTACAGCAGCAGTATAACAATTGATTTCCATTCTGCCGCATATCCTATATAATAACACGAACCAGAAAAAAAATCAATATAAAGTTATGAATATTCTTAAAATTTTTTATCTTTTCGTAATAAAAAACGGAGCGGAGATTACCTCCGCCCCTAAGCTTCACTGAAAATTATTTATTTTCTCTCTTCTTTATAAGATTCTGAATCTTATTAACAGGGTCAAGAAGATGTGATATTGTATCATCATGGTTAAGAGTATTAATAAGAAGTGAGACGTATTTTGACATGTCCACCTCATAATACCATTCGCGGCTTGCAAGTCCCGGATTTCTGTAAATCAGGTTTGTTGTGAAAATTTTATCTATTATACCGTTCTCGTAAGCCTTGTCAAAGACCTCAAGACCGTTTACAAAAAGACCGAAGGAGGAGAATGCAAAAATTCTCTTGGCGCCCTTATTCTTGAGCTTTGTTGCGACATCTATTATTGATTCGCCGGATGAAATCATATCGTCAACTATAATTACATCCTTGCCGTCAACCTCGCGGCCAAGATACTCATGAGCAACGATCGGGTTCTTGCCGTTAACAACTCTTGAATAGTCACGGCGCTTATAGAACATACCGAGGTCGAGCTGAAGCACTGAGCTGTAGTACATACATCTTGCCATGCCGCCCTCGTCTGGTGAAATTACAATTGTATCAAACTTGTTGAACTTAACATCCGGTACAGCCTTTGAAAGCGCCTTTATCATCTGATATGTCGGCTGAATATCATCAAAGCCCGAAAGCGGGATCGCATTTGAAATTCTCGGATCGTGCGCGTCAAAAGTAAGAATGTTGGTTACGCCCATACCCGCAAGCTCCTGAAGCATAAGCGCGGCATCAAGTGACTCACGGCCGCTTCTTCTGTGCTGTCTTCCCTCATAAAGCATTGTCATTACAACCGTTATACGTCTCGCCTTACCGCCCATAGCGGCGATAATTCTTTTAAGATCCTGATAGTGATCATCCGGACTCATATGATTTTCATAGCCATACATCTTATATGTAACGCCGTGATTAAAGCAGTCACAAATAATATAAACGTCATGGCCTCTTACGGTTTCCTCGATCATACCCTTACCTTCACCGGTGCCGAACCTCGGACAGGTTACATGGGTTACATAGGTATCAATGTCCTCAATATCCTTGCGCATATCCCGAAGGTATTTGTCAATCCTCTCGGTAAACTTCTCACAGCCCTTCATGCTGATAACACTGAGCTTACCTACTGTAGGCATCGCATCGGTTGCCGTTACATCATGATATGAATTGGTCATTTTCTTCTCCTTTTGGTATTACATTCCTAATGAGATATATTAATCAAACACATTATAACATCTTTTATATATTTTTTCAATTGTTATTCTAAACATTTTAGAGTTTTTTTTACAAAAAATATTGTTAAATTTAATATAATATTTTATTATAGCAAAAACGGACGGATTTCTCCGCCCGCCATAAACCTGTGCTGACAATTAAAGGCAAAATCAGCCTTCCATGTGTTTGCCTAAAAAGCCTGCGGCGGTTTCGGCCAGCTTGTCCTCCACCTCGCTTGGTTTTTCGCCGTCCTTCATGACAAATACAACAGAGCCTATCGTGTCACCCTCTGAGATTATGGGAACGACCACGCCGGCATTATACTTATCATTACCGTCTGCAATAGATACGACCCTGCCTGATTCATATGTTACGGTCACCTTGTCATTCATAAGGTTATCAAGCTCATGAGAAACCCGCTTTTCGATCAGTTCCTTCTTAGGTATTCCAGAAACTGCTATTACATTGTCGCGGTCAGTAATACATGCGCCATGCCCGCTGGCTTTTGCAAGTGTTTCAACATAGTTTGCCGCAAAATCGCCAAGCTCACCAATCGGCGAATACTTCTTGAAAATAACTTCTCCATCCTTTTCGGTAAATATCTCGAGCGGATCTCCTTCACGTATGCGCATTGTCCGTCTTATCTCTTTAGGTATGACTACTCTGCCGAGATCATCTATTCTTCTGACAATTCCGGTTGCCTTCATAAACAATTCCTCCTCAAATTTATAAGCTTTTGTTTTATAGCTTTATTATGTGAAAAGGATTGGCTTTTATTCTTGAATTTTCGTATAGTAAAAATTGTTAATTAAATTATAACTTGACATATCTCGCTGAATTTATTATAATTATATAAAAATTTACATGTTTCGCAGGAGGAATTATGAATAGATATATAAAGATTATATCAGCATTTATGGCAGTATTATTGCTTTACGGCACAAATGCATATGCAAAATCCTTTTCGTTGATAAACGGAAATATGGATTATCGCAAGTCGCTTATTTTTGAACCGGAATTTAAAATATATGTTAAAACCGGACCGGACAATTACCCTTACTATGGAGCAAAGTTCGAGCCACGCGCCGGAATTTACATAGGAACACCATATAACAAGACCTATCCCGGCATTGACAATGCGATAAACACACAGTACGAATGGTTTGTTCCCGGTGAAAATATAAAAAATGAAAATTGTCCGAGAAATCCCATCGCTGAAAAGACGAGCAGTCACACTGTCTTAAAGGGAATCAATCTCAATTTCTCTCTGAAAAATTCTCAGGTCATAGATGTCAGGGAATATTCCAACTATCTGTATAATAAAATAGACAAATATGCGTCATGGGGCGAGGATATTATGCTGATTTTCGGAAAGGAAATGAACATTGACAATAATTTCAATGACCCGGAGCTTTTCAAGGACTGTTTCCGTTTTGTAGCAGACTATGCTCATACAAAGGAAAACATCGCAATGGTGTGGGCACCGAACGATATGGGCGGGCTTGATACGACATTTGAGGAGTTCTACCCCGGCGATGAATATGTGGACTGGATCGGCTGCAGCCTTTACACAATGCCCTATTTCCAGGGAAACCCCAATGTTGATGACAGCGCAAATATGCTGTTTCTCATGAGTGACTACGCAAATCCGTCAATGCACGCTAAAATGATCCACCAGTTTATGATCGAACACAATATCCAAAAGCCGGTTATGATAACAGAGGGCGGCGTCGGTTATGAATCCCCCGGCGGAATAGACTATACCGAATGGGCAAAGCCTCAGATAAGGATGTATTATGCTGATATCTGCCGTATATATCCCGAATTCAAATGTATAGTTTCCTTTGACGAATATGTTCCGGAGGGTGACTTATACAGATACGATATATCGCGCAATCCGCAGCTGCTTGCCCTGATGCAGGAGGTTACCTCCGATCCCATATACCTTAAAACATATCCGTCAAGCGCAGGCTACTCATTTATGGATATGTTTAACAATATGATCTTTACGGATAAGATCGAGGTTTCCGCATATGCTTATATCCCGAAAAAACAAAATCTTGTTGTGCGCTATCTGATTGACGGTAAATGGATAAGCGAAAAATCCGAGCCGCCGTATGCCATCAGTCTGGACAACTCATATGTTTCCTACGGAACCCACACTCTCACCTGCGAAATATATGACGGTGAAATAATAAGAAATCCGATAAGCTATAAGTTTTCATTTATACCATCGGATACAAACTATACATATGCCGACACCTCAGACAACGGCAGCTGCCCCTTCATTGATATGTCATCACAGCCTGCGGAAATGAAAAATGCGGTCGCATTTCTTGCCGATAAGGG
Source organism: Candidatus Ornithomonoglobus sp. (assembly GCA_051877395.1). GTDB lineage: Bacteria > Bacillota > Clostridia > UBA1381 > UBA1381 > Ornithomonoglobus. Next base: position 881 of record JBJEIV010000206.1, on the reverse strand, counting down.
AATATTAAACGGTCTTGACGGAGTTAATTTCGGCGCTGACAGAAAAATCTCACGCTCAGAGCTTGCGGCAATGCTTATGCGTCTTATGGGAGAAGAGGAAAGCAATATACCATGCGGACTTACTGATGTAAGCGAAGATGACTGGTACTACGGAATTATCAACGCCGCAGTCAATAACGGCCTTATAACCGGCTATGAGGACGGCGCATTCCACGGCGCAAGAGCGATAAACCGCAACGAATTTATAACAATGGCAGCAAAAATTATCAAGAATCGGACCGGAGCAGCCGTTCCGGACATTGAGCTTCCGTATACGGACACGCTTGCAGACTGGGCAAAGGATCACATCAAAACAGCGAAAGCGAATAATATTATTCTTGAAAGGCCTGACGGTATTTTCTACGGAGACGGCTATGTAAGCCGCGGTGATGCCGCAGTTATGATAAAACGTCTTTATGACGTAATAAATTAAATATTTATAAATCACAAAAGGAACCGTGCATTTGCGCTTGATCGCAGCGGTTCCTTTTATGAAAACTTATAACTTTTTATATGCCTGCATTAAGTATTATGAAATTATGCAATACTTAATGCAGGCTTTTTATGTCAACGGGAAAAATATCCTTTAGAGAACTACTATGGCTTTAGTTATGTTATTGGATAAGGAGAAACACAGATTTACACCCCGTTCACACTGAATGATACAGACAAAGTATATGCTTATATATCCGCAAATTTCACTTTGCTTATTTTTATCTCTATCACATAACTAATATTAGCATACCCTAACCGATTTGTCAAGTGTTTTTTAAAAAAATTTCCGGGAAATTTCTGTGTTGTCAAGAGATATGAACCATTTCTCATAAAAAGTATCGCTGATC
>JBJEIV010000205.1:0-2487 GCA_051877395.1 Candidatus Ornithomonoglobus sp. | reverse complement strand
GACGAACATACACATTTACGCGCAGCTTAAAGGGCGGCAACGGCACCTCGAACGCGCGCAAGGTATATTTCACACCCGACGCGGACGGAACCGTAACAGCTTTGTTTAACGCAAGCGCGACAAGATGTATGTATATCGAGCAGGGCAGCAGCAAAAACGAAAAATACGGAAACGGCGCTATCTGTGAGATACAGATGAACGTCATAGCGGGCGAGCCGGTATATGTATACGGCGGCGGTTCAAACAAGAATTTATATGCGGTAATATTTGAAGCAAATAAATCCGCCGTTGAAGCGACACCCACTCCTGTTCCGACGCCCACTCCTACGGCTGTACCCGTCCCCGATACGGATTACAGCGCAAAAATAGAATTTGAGCAGTATTCAAAAGCATGGGCAAAGAGTATAAAGGAAAGCAGCAATGCAAACGCCAGCAACGGCAAGATGATTGATAATACAAGCAATGATGATATATTCTATTTCGGCGAATACAGCTTGGACGATTTGCTTGTAATAACCGTTACGGCAGGCATGCGAGATAATGACGGCGCCGAGGGTACCGGCTCTGCCGCAGTGTACGCGGTTGACGTGAGCGGTATTGATGTAAATAATGCGGATAAGGACTCAATATCCGCGCTGCTTACGGATGCAAATAAGCTTGGCGCAACCAATATCACGGGAACAGCAGGCAACTGGAATAATTATCTTGACAATAATATAGTGCTCACCTCCGCACATACCGGAACAAAAGGCATATTTGTAAAGCTTGGCGCGACAGTAAAATACGCGGGTAATTATGATTATATTACCCTGAAGTATAATCTGTCTCAATCGTCAGTCATGACAACAATGCAGTCGGATATACTTACCGCAGAAAACGAAACAACATATCTCAGCATTTCGGGAGATAATATAACGGCTGTAAGCAAAAGCGGCAATACTGCGGCGTCCGCAAGCGCAAAAGAGCTTTTCGGAGACGAGGTTTCCTTTAAAAAGCTTGCTGTTCACAGGGGAATGTTCACCGCTCTTATCACTGATAAGAGCGGTGAAGCAAGGCTTTTCACAAGCCCTATGGGAACTGTCTGGATTGACGCCACCCCCGATTACTATGCCGAAGCCGACTCTCCCGATGCGGCGAAAATAAATGATTTCTGTCCGGTCGGGGATCAGCTTTACCTCGGCTGCGATGACGGCAGGCTGATCACCATGACAAGCTGCTCGAAGTGTACAACAATAAAAAAGGTATGTGATTTCGATATTAAAGCGATAGATTATGCGGACGGCAGACTGGAGCTTTCGGACGGCACAAATACCGCCGAGATAAGCATAGAGGACGCGCGTCAGTATAATATCGGATATGAAGCGGCTGCGGAGCTTGCGGCAGACGGAGCAATTCTTGTTGATGTGCGCACCGCAGAGGAATTTAATAACGGCACGCTTGACGGCGCCGTGAATGTGCCACTTGATGAATTTGAAGCATGGCTCCAAGAGCAAAGCAAGGATACCGTGATCATAGTATTCTGCTCATCGGGCGTAAGAAGCCGGAAGGCTGTTGAAAAGGCAAAGGCTTCAGGCTTCAGTATGATATATGATTTAGGCGGAATAGCCGCCAATGGGGACAGTCAGATATGACTGTCCTTATTTATATACGCATTTTTTAAATTAACTCTTTATTATTCCGCCGGCTTATGTTATACTTATCATGGGGTGAAAATAATGACAACTGTTAAAATCAATACATCAAAAATACATAACAAAATAAGCCCGATGCTTTACGGAATATTCTTTGAGGATATTAATTATGCCGGAGACGGCGGCCTTTACGCGGAGCTTATCGCAAACAGATCATTTTCATATTACGATGATGAAAACAGCATTGATACGCACAAGCTTGACTGGGAGACCATCGGCAATGCAGTTTTTGAGATACGTACGGCGGCTCCACTTAACAGCGCAAACAGACATTACGCGTATGTCAAAGGGAACGCGGGAGAGGGTCTCGGAAATACAGGCTTTTGCGGTGAGGGCTTTGCCGTTAAAAAAGGAGAGCGGTATAATTTTACCTGCATAGCACGGTCAGAGAAGAACTGCGCTTTTGAAATACGCATAAGGGACAGTAAAAATAACGTTATTGCAAAGGAACCTATTGCATTAAACAGTACCAGATGGAGCAGATACTCCCTATCGGTTACGGCGCCCCGCAGCATAAAACACGCGTACCTTGAAATTATATTTTCAGACGGCGGTGAGGCTGAATTTGCATTTATCTCACTGTTTCCGCAAAATACATACAAGGGACGCGAAAACGGTCTCCGCGCCGATCTTGCTCAGATGCTTGAGGAGCTGAAGCCGAAATTCATGCGTTTCCCCGGAGGCTGCATCGTTGAGGGCAGAAGCTTTGATACCATGTACCGCTGGAAGGACACCATCGGAAATATTACAGAACGTCCTACAAATAAAAACCGCTGGCAGATGGATGAATACCAGC
>JBJEIV010000204.1:0-12801 GCA_051877395.1 Candidatus Ornithomonoglobus sp. | reverse complement strand
TGAAGGAAATGCTCTAAGCAGGTCGCGCGGTTGAGCCAATGAGGCTATACGAGTGTATGCGAGTTGGTGAAACCGTGCGAGATGCAACGAGCATTTCCTTCAAAACTCATCTCGGGCATCTTCCGTAGATCCTTGTTATGTCCGCGATCTTAGCCGCAAGCTTCTTCGTGCATGCGCCGGACTTCATTCTCCACTGCCAGTTGCCGTGCGGAACGGATGGTGTGTTCATTCTCGCCTCCGCGCCAAGCTCAAGATAATCCTGCATCTGGATAACGAGAGTGTCGCCGACACACGCGAAGGCGGTTTTTATGAATGTCCATATGAAGTCGCTGTCCGTGCCGCCCGCAAAATTAAGGAACCTTGTACAGAATTCGAGCGTTTCGTCGTCAAGCTCCTCTATCCAGCCCTTGATTGTGTTATTGTCATGGGTGCCGATATATACGGCGCAGTTTTTATCGTATGTGTACGGGAGATAATTGCTTTCCTCACGAGGGTCAAACGCAAATTCAAGCACCTTCATGCCCGGGAAGCCGCTGTCGGCAAGCATCTGAATAACGGACGGAGTAAGAAAACCAAGATCCTCTGCGATAATCGGCAGCTTTCCGAGTCTTGCCTCAACAAAGCGGAAAAATTCAATTCCGGGTCCTGTTTCCCATTTGCCGTTTTCTGCGGTCTCATCTCCGAACGGAATCGTATAATAGCCATCGAAGCCGCGGAAGTGGTCAATGCGCACAATATCGTAAAGCTCCACCGCGCCGCGCAGGCGGTCGATCCACCAGCTGTAGCCTGTTTCCTTGTGTCTTTTCCAGTTGTAAATCGGGTTGCCCCAGAGCTGACCTGTCGGTGAAAATGCGTCGGGAGGACAGCCGGCAACGGTTTTGGGCATAAGGTCGTCGTCAAGCTCGAACAGATCGGGGAAAACCCATACCGCCGCGGAATCAAGCGCAACATAAATCGGAATATCGCCGATGATCTGAACGCCGTTGGAGTTGGCGTATTCCTTGAGCTTTGTCCACTGCTCAAAGAACTTGAACTGTAAAAACTCCCAGAACTCGATATCATCCATATGCTCTTTCTTGAAAAGCCAGAGAGAATGAGGATCGCGGCGCTTTAAGCCCTCGTCCCATTCAAGCCATGATTTTCCGTCATAGGAGTTCTTTATCGACATAAACAACGCATAGTTAGAAATCCACATATCATTCTTCTCAACAAACATATCAAATAGAAGTCTGTCCTGCTTTTTAAAATTATCGAATGCCTTTCTGAGCACATCAAAACGGCTTTCATAAATCCTTTCGTAATCAACATATTCCGGGTTTGTGCCCCAGTTTATATCGGTCAGATCATCTTCTTCAAGAAGTCCGTCCTCGACCAACATATCGAGGTCAATAAAATATGGGTTTCCGGCATGAGTTGAAAAGGACTGATAGGGTGAATCTCCGTAGCTTGTCGGGCATATCGGCAGTATCTGCCAGTAGGTCTGCTTTGCATCCGCAAGGAAGTCGACAAAGTCATATGCCTCCTTTCCCATAGTGCCTATACCGTATTTTGACGGCAGCGATGAAATATGCATTAATATTCCGCTTGATCGCATCTTTTTCCCTCCTGTGTGTAATCTTGTTAAATATTTATCGTATATAATTATACACAAAAGCTTAAAATAAGTCAATTGAAAAAGCCGAAATAGGCGGAAATAATTAATGAAGTATGAAATTTTTTTGAAAGGCTTGATTTTTTCATTTGATTGTGTTAGTATATACGAGACCGTAGCAAGAGTATAATGCGGAACAGATTTTACAGAAAGGAACGGTATATATAATGAAAAAGAAAAGCATGGCGGTAATTCTTGCGGCAATGCTCATACTGACGATGGCATCCTGCGGCAGCAAGAAAACAGACAACAGCGCAGATACCAATACAGCAGCAGAAGCCACTGAGGCTGCATATCCTACGGATAAGGACGGAAATATAATAGGAACAAATCAAGAGAACGCTGTTGACGAGGTAAATATGAACAAGGTTGACGGCGAAAAGCTTTCACAAACAACTCCTGATGATGATTCGTTAGAGGCTGGCGGTGAGATCAGCGGTATAAAGGTTTCAATAGACAGCGCAAAGCTTGTTGATACCAATGACGGACAGGCGGTTGTCGTTGCATTCACCTTCAGGAATGACACGGTAAATCCGGTTTCCTTTGACGGACTCTTTGATGTTGAGGCATTTGAAAACGGTATAAGCTTTTCACCTCTGGCTGTTGTCGGTGTTGAGGGCGTCAACGTCACGTCTGCGACACAGCTTATAGAGTCGGGACAGACCGCAACGGTTCAGAAGACCTACGGCTACAGCGGTGAAGAGGTTATGAATATAACGGTTCAGTTATACGGCGAGCCGTCGGGTGATATGCTCGGAACAGCATTTAAGCTGAAATAAAGCAGAATAATTGCATAAAAAAATCAACCGTACAGCATAGTGCTTACGGCTGATTTTTTATTACTATGTGGTTTTACTGCTGCTCCGCCAACGCGTCAAGCATTCTGTTTACCGCGCTCACAAGAGCATAGATTGAGGCGGTGTTGATGTTTTCATGAACACCGACACCCCAGAATATCTGAGCGTCGTCATCATTGTCTCTGATCGCGATATAGGTTGCCGCCTTTGATGATGATGAACGCTCAAGCGCGTGTTCGGTATATTCGCATATCTCAAAATTGATGTTGAGGAAGCGTCTGAGACCTGCGCACAGCGCGTCAAGCGGTCCGTTGCCTGTTCCTGTTATGGATGAAACCCTGCCGTTATATTCAATGGTCGCGTGTACGGTTGTTACGGTGTCGTCATTCTGCGAGCGGTATGAATATGTTTTGATAGGCGTCTTGAGGTTCATATATGTATCCTTAAAGGCGGCATGTATTTCCTCGTTTTCAAGGACAGTATGCTTTGCGTCGGAAAGGTCGTTGATAATTGACGAGAACTCCGTAAGCATTTTCTTAGGAAGCGTGTAGCCGTACTTGTTTTCCATAACGTAGCTTACGCCGCCCTTGCCGCTCTGCGAGTTTATCATAATAGGCTCATATTTTCTGCCTATATCAGCGGGGTCTATCGTGAGATACGGATTAGCCCACTTGTTGTCCGGATGCTCCTCAAAGCGGTCAAAGCTCTTTTTGATAGCGTCCTGATGGCTGCCCGAGAAAGCGACATACGCCATATCACCCGCATACGGATGACGCGGATCGACCGGCATCTTATTGCATTTTTCAAACATTGCTATCGCCTCGTCAATATGGCTGAGGTCAAGCCCCGGGTCAATGCCCTGCGAGAACATGTTAAGAGCAACGGTTACGAGGTCGGTGTTGCCTGTTCTCTCGCCGTTTCCGAACAGAGTACCCTCTACTCTGTCCGCGCCCGCAAGAAGGGCAAGCTCTGAGGAGGCGACGCCTGTTCCGCGGTCGTTGTGCGCGTGAACGCTGATTATGAGGCTTTCACGGTTATTGAGATTTTTGCACATATACTCAATCTGGTCTGCGTAAACGTTTGCCGTTGCAACCTCGATTGTTGAAGGAAGGTTTATAATTACCTTTCTGTCGGGTGTCGGGCAGAATATCTCATTTACGGCGTTTACAACCTCAACGGCATACTCCGGCTCGGTGCAGGTGAAGCTTTCCGGTGAATATTCATAGCGGATATTGCCGTCAAGCTGCGCGTCAACAAGCTCCTTTACAAGCTTTGCGCCGTCAATTGCAAGCTGCTTGATCTCCGCCTTGTTCTTGTGAAAAACAACATCACGCTGAAGCGTTGAGGTTGAGTTGTAAAGATGAACAATAGCGTTTTTAGCGCCCTTAAGACACTCTATTGTCTTTGTGATTATATGCTCTCTCGCCTGAGTAAGAACCTGGATCGAAACGTCGTCCGGGATTCTGTCCTCCTCTATAAGACGGCGTATAAAATCAAATTCCGTTGATGAAGCCGCCGGGAAGCCGACCTCGATCTCCTTAAAGCCGAGCTTAACAAGGAACTCAAAAAATTCAATTTTTTCATCAATTGTCATAGGGGAATACAATGCCTGGTTACCGTCGCGAAGATCAACGCTGCACCATATCGGGGCATGTGTAATTTCCCTGTCACACCATTCTCTGTTCTTCAGAGGAATCGGGTGATACATTCTGGTATATTTCTGATAGTTCATAATACCCTCCTTTATATAAAACGCACAGATATGTCATGATACAAAAAAAATCGAACCCTGTGGTTCGACAAAATTCCGCCTGCACGCGGAAAAAACTGACGACCACACTGCCGATTCAGTCTGATAGCAATAGATTCAATTGTGCCGCTACGCTGTAATACATATATAGCACTCCAATCCTTTGAAATCTGTTATGGGTATTTTACAATAAATTCGGAAATTTGTCAATAGATTTTTTTTCAATACAGAATGGTTTTGTTATTTTGAATAAATTTGAATTAAATAGATATTGTATCTATGTAATATTTTCTGAAAGCACTTGATATTTCCGCGGTTTTGTAGTACAATAAGGACTATAAAAACATAGGAGAGTGATCAATTAATGAAACAGATTTCAACAGATAAGGCTCCGGCGGCGATCGGACCGTATTCACAGGCTATAGAGGTTGGCGGAATGCTTTTCTGCTCGGGACAGATTCCGGTAGACCCTGCGACGGGCGTAATCCCGGAGGGCGTGGAGGCTCAGGCGGAGCAAGCGCTTACAAATGTAAAGAACCTTATAGAGGCGGCAGGCAGCAGTATTGATAATGTGGTAAAGACTACAGTGTTCATAAAGAATATGGAGGATTTCGGCACAATAAACGGCATCTATGCAAAGTATTTTACAGAGCCGTTCCCGGCGCGCTCCTGCGTTGAGGTCGCAAGACTTCCAAAGGATGTGCTTCTTGAGGTTGAGGCTGTTGTGGAGCTGTAAATACAAGGAAAAGGAGTACAGTAAAAGCTTATGACATCAATTATTTTTGTTGTAATTCTGGCTGCTGTTTTCGGCGGCGCGGTATGGCAGCTCTATATGAAGGACGCTGTCGCGTCACCTCTGAAAAAGGAGAATAACGCGATGTATATCATTGCCGTTATGGCAGTCGGATTTATCGCGCATGTTATCGGAGCGCTGTGTTATTACGGGCATCCGACGGATATGGGCTGTTTTGTAGGATGGTCGGACAAGATTTTCAAAAACGGTCTGGCGCAGTTCTATGCATCAGACGGCTTCCATGATTATCCGCCGGGCTATGTTTACGTTATGTGGGTGCTCGGAGCGCTTAAAAACGGACTGAACCTTTCGGGAGGCTTGCAGCAGCTTGTAATAAAGCTTCCGGCGATAATCGCCGATATGGTTATGGGTTGGCTAGCCTATAAACTGGCGTCTAAAAAATTCAGCAATGATATTTCGGCTGTTTTTGCCGCTGTATTCCTGCTGAACCCAGCGACGATAATGGACAGCGCGATATGGGGACAGATCGACAGCATACTCGCTCTGTTCTGTCTGCTCTCTATATATTTCGCATCGGAAAAGAAGCTAATTCCGGCATTCTTTATGTTTGCCTTAGGCATACTTATAAAGCCGCAGGCGCTGTTCTTCACGCCTGTTCTGATATTTGCGGTGATAGATGAAGTATTTCTGCAGGGCGGCTTTAACGCAAGGAAGCTCGGGAAGTATGTGATCTGGGCTTTAGCCGCGATCGCAATGATGCTTGTTCTCTTTATGCCGTTCGGAAAGAATCCCGCGGAGGGCATAAGCACCATTATAAAGCAGTATACCGAAACTCTCGGAGAGTATCAGTATATGACGATCAACGCATTTAACATCTATGCCGCTGCGGGCAAGAACTGGGAGGCGCTCGGAACAGCTTCAACGGTATTCGGCTATCTTATGATAGCTGTTGTTGTCGCATATTCGGCATATGTGTTCTTTAAGAGCAAGAGCCCGGCAAAGTATTATATTACCGCGTTTATTCTTAACTTCGGCGTATATATGCTTGCGATAAAGATGCATGAGCGTTACGCGTTCCCGGGCATATTCATGCTTCTGTTTGCGCTCATCACAATTCCGAATACAAAGAACTTTCTTATGTATGGACTGTTTTCATTGTCACAGTTTTTCAATATGGCGTGGATACTGTTCATATATAATCAGGATATCAACGCGTATTTCAGAAATCCTGTAGTTGCAATAGCTTCGGTAATAAATATTGTAATCAGCGTGTTCTTCGTGTATGTAATCGAGAAGGACTATGTGCGTTATACAGAGCCGGTCAAATCAGCGGCAAAGAATCATAAGACTGCCGCTGTAAAGGGTAAGCAGAATAACAAGCTCAGCCGTCAAGTGGCAGCGGCGCAGGCAAAGAAAACCCGCGAGGTCAAATTCAGGGTAAGCGAGGAAAAGACAAGGCTTACAAAGGCTGATTTTATAGCTCTGGCGTCAATAATTGTTGTTTATTCCGCGATAGCCCTTGTAAATCTCGGCAATATGTACGCGCCCCAGACCGAGACGGTGATTTCCGACGGCGCGGTCACTGTTGACCTCGGCGAAGAAAAGGAGATTGCAAAGACTGAATTTTTTAACAGCGCAAGAGAGCTGAATGAAAACAGAAGTATCGACTTTAAATATCTCGATGCAGATAAAAATGAGGTGCATGACGATAAAAACACCTCCGGCGCGGTATTCTACTGGACAATCAGGGATATAAACACCAAGGCGAGATATGTTGTTATTTCGACCGATACAACCGACACTGAGCCTGTGGCGCTCAGAGAGGTATGCTTCCTCGACAGTGAGGGCAATCAGATACAGCCTGTAAATACGGAGGACAGCCGCGTTGCAAATCTGTTTGACGAGCAGGAAATGATGGCGACGGGTAAGGACTTTATGTCGGGCACCTATTTTGATGAAATTTATCATGCGCGTACCGCGTATGAGTTTATTCATCATATGACCGTATACGAGTGGACACATCCTCCGCTTGGAAAGGTGTTTATGAGCCTTGGCATAAGAGCCTTCGGAATGAATCCGTTCGGCTGGAGAATAGTGGGCACGCTGTTCGGAATCTTCATGATTCCGGTAATATACCTGTTTGCCAAGAGGATGCTTAAAAAGAGCTGGCTTACAATTGTGACAACACTGCTGTTCACATTTGACTTCATGCACTTTGCCCAGACGAGAATCGCGACAATAGACGTATATGTAACCTTCTTTATTATGCTTATGTATTATTATATGTATAAGTATTACAGGATGAGCTTCTATGACACACCGTTAAAGAAAACGCTTATCCCGCTAGGGTTATCGGGTATATTCTTCGGCTTCGCGTGGGCGAGCAAGTGGACAGGTCTTTATGCCGGCGCGGGTCTTGCGATCATATTCTTCTATACCCTATATGAGCGTTATGAGGAATACAGAATTGCTCTGAGAACACCTAAGGGCAGCACCTCGGGAATCTCTCATAAGACGGTTATAGATAATTTCCAAAAGAATACTCTGATCACATTGGGCTTCTGTGTTGTCATGTTCGTAATTGTTCCTGTTGTTATTTATACAATGGCGTACATTCCGTATTTCAACACACCGAGCGGTCACGGACTGAAAACGATTGTTGATAATGCCAATTCAATGTACACATACCACAGCAAGACGGTCGCGGATTCAACACATCCGTATTCCTCGCATTGGTATGAGTGGCCTATAATGTACCGTCCGATATGGTATTTCTCAAATACGCTTGAGAGCGGTCTCAAGCAGGGAATAAGCTCCTTCGGCAATCCGGCGGTATGGTGGCTCGGAATTGGCGCTGTGGCGTATATGACGGCTCTGGCGATCACAATTCCGCTGAAGGAAAGAAAATATTTCGGAGTAAACAAGTATTACTTTGCAGGTATATACGCGCTTATCTTTGCCGTGTTCTGCGCGGCATCATATGCCGCGGGCAGCAGCAATGAAAAGCTTGAAAGACTGTTCCCATGTATGCTGTTCTATTCGGTAGTGATGGTGGGCGCGCTGCTGCTCACGCTGACCTATGATGAGAGTATAAAGCAGAAGTCAAATCATGTGGCATTGTTCCTGATAATAGGCTATTTTGTGGAGCTTCTGCCGTGGGTGCTTGTCGTGAGAACAACATATATATATCATTACTTCCCATGTGTTCCGTTCACGGTTCTGATGCTCGGCTATTCGATCCTTACTATCTGGGAGGATGTTAAGGAAAAGAGCCGCAGGGCGGTAATGATAACGGCGTTTGTTTACGCGGGTATCGCGGTTGTACTGTTTGCGATGTATTATCCGGTGCTCAGCGGACATCCGTGTAATTACGACTATGCTGTGAAATTCCTGAAATGGTTTGATTCATGGGTATTATTATAATTTTAAGGCGGTATTATTATGAGAATAGTAAACAGTGAAGAAATAACAAAGGCGGTGCGGGATATGTGCATCAGCGCAACCTGCCACCTCAATAAGGATATAAGAGACGCGATTGAGAACGGAATAAAGACAGAGAAGTCCGAGGTTTCAAGAGGCGTTCTTAAAAATCTTATAGACAACGCGGATATAGCGGACAGAAAAGAGGTCCCGATATGCCAGGATACCGGTATGGCGGTATTCTTTGCAGAGATAGGCAAGGAGGTATTTGTCGAGGGCGATACTCTGACAGACGCGATAAACAAGGGCGTTTCACAGGGCTATACTGAGGGTTACCTCAGAAAGTCCGTTGTAAAGGACCCTCTTGACCGCGTAAATACAAAGGACAACACTCCGGCGGTAATTTATTACGATTATGTGCAGGGCGACAAAATAAAGCTGACCTTCGCTCCGAAGGGCTTCGGAAGCGAGAATAAGGGCGGATTGAAAATGTTAAATCCGTCAGACGGCTTGCAGGGTGTTATCGACTTTGTAATAGATACAGTACGCCATGCGGGGGCAAATCCATGTCCCCCGATCGTGGTAGGCGTAGGAATAGGCGGAACAATGGATAAGGCGGCAGTCCTTTCAAAGAAGGCTCTTACCCGCGACATAACGATTCGTAACGAAAATCCGTTTTATAAGGACCTCGAGGAGGAGCTTCTCAAAAAAATAAATATGCTCGGCATAGGCCCGGCGGGACTGGGGGGAACAACGACCGCTCTTGCCGTAAATATTGAAACCTTCCCGACGCATATAGCCGGACTTCCCGTTGCGGTCAATATAAACTGCCATGCGACAAGACACGCGGTGAAAACGATATGACAGAAAAACCGATAAACAACTACGGCCCCAGAATACGGTATCTGCGCAAGCGCGCGGGACTGAGCCAGGAGGAAGCGGCAAAGCTGCTGGGGATTTCGAGAAGCACACTTATAAGATATGAAAAGGAAAGTCCGAGGCTTCCTATTTCGATATTCATTCAGATGACGGAGATATATGACTGCGATGTCTTTGATATATTACATGTGCATGAGCCTATGGAGCTTGAAACGGATATAAGCCCGTATTATCTTATGAAGGCGCAGGCGCGCCGAAATGTTAAAAAGGATATTGAGGCAGACAGCATGTTCGGTACAACAGGCTTGAAAGACGAATACTATAATCAGCGCTACAGAAGGCATACTTCTGAGATAGTTAAGATGTTTGTCAGATATCCGCAGTTTATAGAAAAGACCGAGGACATTCAGACTGAGTTTGAGAAGGACGAGGACTTCAATTATTTCAAGGCTTAACAAAAACGCATATCACGGCGAAAACCGCCGCGATATGCGTTTTTTATTTCACTTCAAGTGTAAATTCAAAGGTCGTTACGCCCGATTCGCCGTTTTGGTCGGGAACACAGGAGGCGGTTATTGTCTGGTTATGCAGACGGATGATATTCTGTACAAGTGACAGTCCCAGTCCGGCGCCGGTCCTGTCCTTCTCTCTTGACATATCCGTTTTGTAGAAACGGTCAAAGAGATGCTTCAGATCGCTGTCCTTAACCACATCGCCTGTATCGGAAACAGAGATATGCGCTTTTCCGGCTGCGATCCATGTATTAATATTTATCGTTGTGCCCGTATGACTGAACTTAACAGCGTTGTCAAGCAGATTAATTATAACACGCTGGATCTGGTACTTATCACCGAGCGTTACAAGTCTGTCAGGACGGAAGTCAACATTTACATCAAGTCCCTTATCATCTATACGTTTTTCGAGACTGATAAGACATGTGCAGATAAGCTCGTTTATATCAAACGGAGTAATGTCAAGCTTAAATTCATCAGACTGCATTTTTGACATCTCCAGCATATCATTTACGAGCTTTGTAAGTCTTGTGGATTCGTCAAGAACAATTTTCAGGTAATCGTCACGATCCTCGTCTGAAATAGTACCATCGAGCATTCCCTGAACAAAGCCGGAAATACTTGTCATAGGCGTTCTCAGCTCGTGTGATACGTCTGAAACAAAGCGCTGTCTGTTCCTCTCGGACTTTTCAATGGAGCTTGCCATAAAGTTAAACGTGGAGGCAAGCTGACCTATCTCGTCATTTGTGGTAACCTGAACCCTTTCGCTGAAATTGCCCGCGGCAATCTTTCTTGCGGCGTTATTAATGCTGACAATCGGCGCGGAAATCTTCTTTGCCTGTATGTATACAATGACAAACGCGAAGGTTATCGCAATCAGCGATGACATTATGAACATGAACAGCAGCTCCATAACCGTCCGTCTCAGCTCCGGAAGTCCGAGATTGAAAAGAATAGTTCCGATTTTATTATCCTTATAATGAACAGGGAAGGAAATGGTGAGGACCTCGTGGTCGTAAAACTCGCCGAAATCGGATTTTTTTAATGCTATATAGTCCTCATTGAGATTATCCTGTATGCTGTCGGGGATCCTGCTTATACCGCAGGTGCTTTCAAGAATATTTCCGTCGAGGTTTATAACGGTTATATCCGCGGAAACAAGGCGGCTCCATGCGTGAAGCATACGCTTGTATGCCTGAGCGGACTTTGCGTCCGTCTGCGCAACCTGAAGCTCCGAGGTCCAGTATTCGATCGTCTGCGCCACAGCCGCGATTGATTCAACCTGCTTGCGCTCGTTGAATTTTGTCAGCAGCATCGTCATGGAAAGCGATATTGTAGTGAGGACAAGCAGCAAAAGTATGGCGTATGTCCAGAACATACGCCCGAAAATACTTTTAAACATAGTCAGCGCACCTCAAACTTATAGCCGACGCCCCACACGGTTTTAAGCTGCCAGTTGGCGTCAACCCCCTCAAGCTTTTCACGCAGACGCTTGATGTGTACATCGACCGTGCGGGAATCTCCGAAATAATCAAAGCCCCACACCTTTTCAAGAAGCTGCTCGCGCGTGAAAACGCGGTTCGGGTTTGAGGCAAGGAAGAAAAGCAGCTCAAGCTCCTTTGGCGGTATTTCAAGAATACGCCCGTCAATTTTTAATTCATAATTGGTGAGATTCACCTCAAGCTTGTCAAAGGAAACACACTCGCCGTTCGGCGCGTTCTTGCCCTCGCTTCTGCGCAGAATAGCCTTCATTCTTGCCATAAGCTCCTTCATCTCAAAGGGCTTTACAAGGTAGTCGTCAGCGCCCAGCTCAAGACTGAGGACCTTGTCAAAGGTTTCGCCCTTTGCTGTGAGCATTATAATAGGAACGTCGGAGCTCTTGCGGATTTCACGGCATACCTCGTTGCCGTCCATTTCCGGCATCATTATATCAAGGATTATGATATCCGGCTTTTCACTTCTGAAAGCATCAAGAGCCGCCTTGCCGTTGTTGGCAGTGCAGACATCATAGTCCTCCTTTTCAAGATACAGCCTTATAAGCTTAACAATATTAAGATCGTCGTCGGCAACCAATACCTTTGTAGCCATATTTTATCACTCCTTTACAGCATATAGAAATTGCCTGTTGCGTTAATTATAACATAGAAATTAACAAGATAAAAGAGTTTTTTATTAAATTTTTTAAAATAAATTATGAATATATTGAATTATTGCGTGCGATGTGATAAAATATATAGCATGCATTAAGTGCTTCGTATTTTAATAATACTTAATGCATGCGGTTAATGCCTCTTTTCACTAAGTTTTCTTCATTGCATTGACTATAGAAAACTTAGTGAAAAGCATATACAGATATATTTTTTGATATGAGGTTAATTTAATGGTTGCAATAATAGATTACGGTGCGGGCAATCTGCACAGTGTGAAGAACGCGCTTGAGTTTTTGGGAGCGGAGTGCGTTATAACAAGCGATAAGGAAGCAATTTTGGGAGCAGACCATGTTATTCTGCCGGGCGTGGGCGCGTTCGGCGACGCGATGAGGAGCCTTAATGAAAAGGGGCTTACAGAGGTCGTCCGTGAGGCTGCGGACGGCTCAAGACCTTTTCTCGGTATCTGTCTGGGCTTGCAGCTTCTCTTTGAGGAGAGCGAGGAAAGTCCGGGAGTTGAGGGACTCGGAGTATTTAAAGGACGTGTTGTAAAAATTCCCGAAGCAGGTCTTAAAATTCCTCACATGGGATGGAACAATATAACCCTTGAAAAGGAAAGCCGTATACTTCCTAAGGACAAGCCGTTTGTATATTTTGTTCATTCATATTACATAGAGCCGTCAGAGGAGGGCGTGGTTTGTGCGTCAACCGAATACGGCGCCAAGCTTGACATTGCGGTGGAGCGCGGGAACGTGTTCGCAACACAGTTCCACCCGGAAAAAAGCGGCGATGTCGGAATGGAGATCCTGAGGCGGTTTCTAGCCTTAAAAGGAGGCGATCAATAATGTATGCAAAGAGAATAATCCCGTGTCTTGATGTAAACAGAGGACG
>JBJEIV010000203.1:0-12834 GCA_051877395.1 Candidatus Ornithomonoglobus sp. | reverse complement strand
TCTTATGAGAACAATTCCGGGTATGGTTGTAATAAATCCGGCGGACGATATTGAGGCGCAGCTTGCGGTAAAGGCGGCAATCGACCATGACGGTCCGGTTTATATGCGCTTCGGAAGACTTGCTGTTGAGGACATAAACCCGTCAGATTACAAGTTTGAGCTTGGCAAGGGCGTACAGCTTAAGGACGGTAAGGATGTTACAATTATTGCTACAGGTCTTATGGTTCAGGAGGCATTAAAGGCTGCGGACATGCTCGCGGCAGAGGGAATTGACGCGAGAGTGGTCAATATCCACACAATCAAGCCGATCGATGAGGAAATTATTACAAAGGCGGCAAAGGAAACAGGCGCGATAGTAACAGCGGAGGAGCACTATATTATGGGCGGTCTCGGCAGCGCGGTAACAGAGGTCGTATGCGCGAACGCTCCGTGCCCTGTTAAGATCATAGGAACAGACCGTTACGGTAAGTCAGGTAAGCCGGCAGAGCTTTTTGTTGAGTACGGTCTTACGGCAGAGAATATGGCTGCGCAGGCTAAGGCTGCAATCGCATTAAAGAAATAATCGGATAACATAGGAAGACTGTTTATGGAGAGATGAAAGCTATGAAAAAGATACTTGCAATAATATCGGCAGCGGCGCTTGCCGTATCAATTACAGCTTGCGGCGGAAACGGAAGCGGCGGCACTGTGGAAATGCCGGCGCAGCTCAGTCCGGAAAATATTCTCACGGTTGAGATGGCTGCAAATTCAAACGGCGGCACAATGGAGCTGTCCTCAGATGGTGTTGTTTCGGAGGGCAATAAGCTTACGGCAACATATGTGGGTGTACCGCTCGGTTCGGTTGATACCGTATCAATTTCATTGGAGCAGTTTGGCAGCTCGCTTTCATCCTCACAGATATGGGCGGATTATGAGAATGAGCGTCTTACAAGAGCTGATATGCAGTTTATTGACGGTATCGGGCAGGACTGCTATATTGCGTTCCCATATATCTGTGTATATGACAGAGGCTGCTATATACGCATAAGCGCAGGTTCGGGAAACGATGACGCTCAGAAGCAGGTCCTTATCAGCCTTGCATCACAGGCTGTGGCGCAGCTTGAAGCTGCAATCACGCCGGAGCAGGCAGAGGCGGCATCGGATAATGTCATTCAGTAAAGTATTATAGGCAGAATCACACACCATTCCGCACAGAATGGTGTGTTTTTCATAACACAGAAGCCAAAGGAGAAAACATATGAGGAGCATCAGATCACAACATATAATTACGTTGGTGTGCATTATTGCAGTATTGATCATGACACCATTGAGCTGCGTTCATAAGGACGATGGCGCAGGACAGCAGGAGATTGTAACGGAAGCCGCGGTTGAGGTACCGGCAGAGCGCTCTGTAAGTATAACTGCGGTTGGCGACTGTACTTTTGCAAGGGATATAAGCTTCGCAAAGGAAACAAGCTTTGACGCATATGCGGAAAAATACGGTACGGATTACTTCTTTGAAAACGTCAGGGATATATTTGCCGAGGACGATCTCACTATTGTTAATTTTGAGGGCACACTTTCAACCCAGGGCGAAAGAGAGGCTAAGCAGTTTGCCTTCAGGGGAGATCCGTCATATATCAATATTCTGACAGGCTCCAGCGTAGAGGCTGCAAATCTGGCTAACAACCATTCCTCGGACTATGGTGAGGTGTCTCTCATTGATACAAAAATGTACCTTGATCAGGCGGGAATTTTAAACTGCCGCGGTGAGGAGAATGTATGTGTAAGTGATATAAACGGTGTTAAGGTAGGGCTTGTAGGTATAAACTATCTCAATGACCAAATGAAAACAGAGCTTGAAACGGCGATTGCAAAAGCTAAGAGTATGGGCGCGGAGCTTGTTATACTTTCTATTCATTGGGGAGTGGAGAAAGCAACAGCGCCGAACGATGAGCAGATAGAGGCGGCGCACTGCGCAATAGACTGCGGCGCAGACCTTGTGATCGGAACCCATCCGCACGTTCTTGAGGGTGTTGAAAAGTATAACGGTAGATATATATGGTATAGTCTGGGAAATTTCTGCTTCGGCGGCAACAGCAATCCGTCAGACATGGACAGCGCAATATTCCGTATAAAATTCACCTTTGACGGAACCGGACTTGTTGATGATGACAACTATGAAATAATACCGTGCAGGATTTCAGAATCGGACGGTTATAATGATTATCAGCCGACACCGGCAGAGGGTGACGCAAAAGCGCGCATTGAGGAAAAGCTCACCGGATATTCTCAGGCGCTCGGGATGATGGAATTAAAATTCCGGTAAAATTTTTTCTAAAATTACTAAACATATCTTGAAATATCACGCTGTTTGTGTTATAATTGAATAATAGAAGGGATAAACCGAGAGAGGTTTTGTATATATTCAAATAGGAGGAAAATACTATGGCAATTACAGGTATTGAACACGTTGCTATCGTTTCATATGATACGGCAGCGCTCAAGGACTGGTATATGAAGGTGTTCGGCGGCAAGGTAGTATATGACAACGGCAAGGGTACATACTTCCTTCAGTTCGAGGACGGCAGCATGATAGAGTTTGTTTCGGCGCAGGCGGACAAGCCGGAGGACGTTGAGAAATCAGCGGGAATACGTCATCTTGCGTTCAGCGTTACGTCGGAGGCATTTGATGAAATCGTTCCGGTTCTGAAGGCTGATGAGAGAGTAACAGAGGTTCATGATGTTTCGGAGAATGCAAAGGGACTTAAAACCTATTGGTTCAGAGATATTGAGGATAACTTTGCTCATCTTATTTATCGCCCGACACCGCTCGGTTAATTATTAATTTGTTAATATTTATATTAAATACATAAAACAGGAGGAAATTCAAAATGGCAAACAGTTTTAGCCTTGAGGGCAAGATTGCTCTCGTAACAGGCGCTTCATATGGTATCGGCTTCGGTATCGCGTCAGCATTCGCTGCCGCAGGCGCTACAATCGTTTTCAACGATATAAAGCAGGAATTTGTTGACAAGGGTCTTGCTGCATATAAGGAAGCAGGTATTCCGGCTCACGGTTATGTCTGCGACGTTACAGACGAGGACGCTGTAAACGCAATGGTTGCGCAGATCAAGGAGGAGGTCGGCGTTATTGACATTCTCGTTAACAACGCAGGTATCATCAAGAGAATCCCGATGTGCGAAATGACAGCTGCTGAATTCAGACAGGTAATTGATATAGACCTTAACGGTCCGTTCATCGTATCAAAGGCAGTTATTCCGGGTATGATCGAAAAGGGTCACGGTAAGATCATCAACATCTGTTCAATGATGTCAGAGCTTGGACGTGAGACAGTTTCGGCTTACGCTGCAGCTAAGGGCGGTCTCAAGATGCTCACAAGAAATATCTGCGCTGAGTACGGTCAGTATAACATCCAGTGTAACGGTATCGGACCGGGATACATAGCTACTCCGCAGACAGCTCCGCTTCGTGAGACACAGCCGGACGGCTCAAAGCACCCGTTCGACAGCTTTATCTGCGCAAGAACTCCGGCAGGCAGATGGCTCAATCCTGATGAGCTCGGCGGTCCGGCAGTATTCCTTGCATCAGATGCTTCAAATGCTGTAAACGGTCATATTCTTTATGTAGACGGCGGTATTCTTGCTTATATCGGTAAGCAGCCGTAATCGTATTTAATAATTCAGATTATCGAGAGCCTATATCAAAGCTGATGCGGTGGTATAGGCTCTTTTACGGGTCTGTATTTTTATGGATATATCTTGATTTTTATTCAAAATCATGGTAAAATGAAGTAAACATATTTTACGAGGAGATGAGGTTGTGGAATTCATATCTTTTCTGATTCTGTTTCCGTTTATTGCGGCGGCAGTTCTGACATTCACAAAAAACAACACTGTAAGAAAAGCTGTTGTCTATACCGGCAGCGGAATTGTTATTATCGCAGCGGTGATATTTGCAATATCCTATTTTGCAGGCGCCGGAGGAAAGCCGGTGAAATACATGGCAGAATCCGGTCTGATACATATTATTGACTATCTAATGCTTGCGGTGGAGCTGTTCCTGACGGTGCTCATTGTGCGGCTCAGCTTTAAGTACAAAAAGTACCATGCGGCGCTTTTATCCGTTGCGGGAATGTGCATTATGGCATGGCTTGAGCTTACGGGCGGCGCGGCTTCAGCGGCTGATCATATTTATTGTGACAAGCTTACAATTGTTATGTGTCTGATAATTGCGATAGTCGGCTCGCTTATCTGTATTTATGCTGTCGGCTATATGACGGATTACCACAAGCACCACACCGAGTTTAAGGACAGGAGAACCTTCTTTTTCCCGATGCTGTTTGTATTCTTAGGCGCGATGTTCGGTCTTGTTACATCGTCAAATCTTATATGGATATATTTCTTCTGGGAAATCACAAGCGTTTCCTCGTTCCTGCTTATCGGCTATACAAGGACAAAAGAAGCTGTAAATAATTCCTTCCGCGCGCTCTGGATGAACCTGCTCGGCGGCTTAGGCTTTGCGCTGGCTATCGTTTTCTGCGCTCTGAAGCTTAACATTACAACGCTTCAGGAGCTTGTAAGCGTCAGTCCGGCTGCCGGTGTGCTTATACCGGTGATATTACTGGCATTTGCGGCGCTTACGAAATCGGCGCAGCTGCCGTTTTCAAAATGGCTTCTCGGCGCGATGGTTGCGCCTACGCCGACCTCCGCATTGCTTCACAGCGCGACAATGGTTAAGGCGGGAGTTTATCTCCTTTTAAGACTTTCCCCGATGCTCGGCGGAAATCTTGCGGGAATAATGGTATCGCTTATAGGCGGCTTCACCTTCCTTATTGCAAGTATGCTTGCGATAACGGTAAGCGACGGAAAAAAGGTTCTGGCTTACTCTACAATTTCAAATCTCGGTCTTATTACCGCCTGCGCGGGTGTGGGAACCGAGGAAACAGTTTGGGCGGGTGTTCTGCTCCTTATGTTCCATGCGGTTTCAAAATCAATGATGTTCCAGGCTGTGGGCGCTATAGAGAACGCTACGGGCAGCCGCGATATTGAGGATATGCACGGTCTTATTATGAGTATGCCTATGATGGGCTTTATAATGGTAATAGGTATTGCGGGAATGTTCCTTGCGCCGTTCGGAATGCTCATTTCAAAATGGGCGGCGCTCAAGGCGTTTGTTGACGCGGGAAATATCGTTCTGATTTTGTTTATCGCGTTCGGCAGCGCGACTACAATGCTTTACTGGACAAAGTGGCTTGCAAAGATTCTTGCCTGCAAGGCATTATCGCACAAGGTTGAAAAGAACCCGTCTGCCGGACAGTGGTTCTCACTTTTCGGGCACGCGTTCCTTATGATACTGCTCTGCGTGCTGCTCCCGGTAATATCGGTACAGCTTGTTGAGCCTCTGCTCGCGCAGCTCTTTAATGTTGCGCATGTTTCCGTGCTTGCGCCGGAGGACCTTGTTATAATGGTAATAATGCTTGTCATGGTATTTTTGATACCGTTGGTCGCAAGGTTTATTCTGCACAGAATGAAGGCCACGCCTAATATCGAATACATGTCGGGTATCAACGAGGGCGATAACCGCCATTTCAGAGATTCCTTTGAGCAGTCAAAGAATATGTATCTCTCAAACTGGTATATGGTTGACTATTTCGGCGAAAAGAAAATATGGAAGCCGGCGAGCATTATATCGGTAGGTGTAATAATTGTGTATATGGGGCTTGTGCTTACAACTATGAGCGGAGGTGTGTTCTAATGATAAAATCTGCAATCGGAATTATATTATATGTTATATGCGCTCCGTTTATAGGCGGTCTGCTTGCGGGTCTCGATCGTAAGCTTACGGCGCGTATGCAGGGAAGAATAGGACCGCCGCTGCTTCAGCCGTTCTATGACGTGAGAAAGCTTATAAATAAAGAGATTTTGCTGATCAACAATATGCAGTATCTCTTTGCGTGGTGCTTTATAATATTCGTTGTCTTTACGGGCGCTTTGTTCTACGGCGGAACGAACCTGCTTCTTGTGTTCTTCGTGCTTACAACGGCGGCAATGTTTCTTGTGCTTGAAGCGTCAACAACGAACTCACCGTATTCCGTTATGGGCGCAAACCGTGAAATGATACAGATGCTCTCATATGAGCCGATGGTGCTTCTCACGGCTGTAGGCTTTTATCTGGCAACGCAGGTTGCCGCGGGTGAGGGTACATTTACAATATCAAAAATCGTGTCCGAATCGCAGATACCAAATATTGTGTATCTGCCCGGAGTATTTATCGGATTTTTATATATCCTTACAATAAAGCTGCGCAAATCCCCGTTTGATATTTCCATGTCGCATCACGCGCATCAGGAAATGGTCAAGGGTATAACAACGGAGCTTTCAGGCGGTATGATGGCGATTATAGAAATATCACACTGGTATGAGAATGTATTTCTGCTCGGCGTTATCGCATTGTTTATCGTATGCTCAAAATGGTGGAGTATTCCTCTTGCAATTTTGGTTGTTGCCGCGGCGTTCTTCCTTGAAATACTTATTGATAACACGAGCGCCAGGGTAAAATGGGATAAGATGTTTAAATCCGCATGGGCTATGACTCTGATATTCGGAGCGATAAACATCTTTATACTACAGCTTATATAAGGGAGGTACAAGTTTGAAGAAAATAATCGTTGCATCTCGCACGGTTTCGCTCGCTTGAGTACCAATGTACACGGCGTTCGCTCAACCGCACGACCTGCTTAGATTATTTCCTTCAAACGGGTTTTGTGAAAGGAGTTAATGATTGTAATATGGCAAAAGTATCAAAATCTCCGTGGCTGCTTCATTATGACGGTTCAAGCTGCAACGGCTGTGATATAGAAGTGCTTGCTTGTCTTACACCGGTATATGATGTTGAGCGATTTGGCGTAATAAACACCGGTAATCCAAAGCATGCCGATATACTGCTCATAACAGGCGGAATTAACACGCAAAATAAGGCGGTAGTTGAGCAGCTGTATTCGCAGATGCCTGAGCCTAAGGTTGTATGCGCGGTCGGAATATGCGCGTGCAACGGCGGAGTGTTCAAGGAATGCTATAACATAATCGGCGGTGTTGATAAGGTTCTGCCGGTTGATATATATGTTCCGGGCTGTGCTGCAAGACCGAACGCGATTATAGACGGTGTTGTAAAGGCAGTGGCGCTTCTTGATGAGAAGCGCGAGAAAATGAAGGCGGAAGGAGGCAATAAGCAATGAGAGAAAATTATGTTTATGTTGATTTGCCGTCGGAGCTTCTTCCGCTGAAGGCGGTTAAGGCAAAGAACCACAAGGCGCGTCTTGTTCAGATATGCGCGGTAAATACCGAAACGGGATATGACCTGCTGTATTCCTTTGCCGACGGCTACCACTTTGTGACCTATAAGGTGGCGGTGACAAGGGATGAGGAGGTTCCGAGTATTTCGGATATTTATCCGTCCTCATCATTATTTGAAAACGAAATGAGAGAGCTTTTCGGCGTTAATGTAAAATATATGAAGCTTAACTATAACGATAAGCTGTATACTATCAATGAAAAAACCCCGTTCAGACCGGAGAAAAAGGAGGCTGATGTCAATGGCTAACAGAACTATTGTGCCGTTCGGGCCGCAGCATCCGGTTCTGCCGGAGCCGGTTCATCTCGATCTTGTCCTTGAGGACGAGAAGGTTGTTGAAGCTATACCAAAGATAGGCTATGTGCACCGCGGACTTGAAAAGCTTGTTGAAAAGCGCGATTTCAATGACTATGTATATGTTATAGAAAGAACCTGCGGAATCTGCTCGTTCATGCACGGTATGGGCTATGTTGAGGCAATGGAGCGTATTTTTGATACGGAAATCCCTGACCGCGCAAAATATCTGCGTACAATATGGGCGGAGATGTCAAGAGTTCATTCTCATCTGCTCTGGCTCGGACTTCTCGCGGACGCATTCGGCTTTGAGGCGTTGTTCTATCAGTGCTGGAGAATGAGAGAGGATGTCCTTGATATGTTCGAGGAATCAACCGGAGGACGCGTAATCTTCTCGGTAAATAAGATTGGCGGCGTGCTGAAGGATATGCCCGCGGAGATGCTTGCTAAGTTTGTAAACAACTTTAATAAAATGGAAAAGGAGCTTAAAAAGCTCACAGACGTATTTCTTACCGATTATACGGTTGAGTCGCGTCTGCGCGGCGTTGGTATGCTCACAAGGGATGAGGCTATTGAGTTGGGCGCTGTGGGACCGATGATGAGAGCGAGCGGCATTGAGATTGACACGAGAACCCTGGGTTATGCGGCGTACTCTGACCTTGATATTAATGTAATTACAAGCAATGAATGTGACTGTTATGCGCGCTGCGAGGTGCGTATAAAGGAAATATTCCAGTCTATAGATCTGATCCGTCAGGCAGTATCAAAAATTCCGGGTGGAGAGCTGTCCGTGGCGATAAAGGGCAACCCTAAGGGCGAGGCATTTGCAAGAATGGAGCAGCCCAGAGGCGAGGCGATTTACTACTGCCGCGCAAACGGAACCAAGTTCCTTGAGCGCGCAAGAGTGAGAACACCTACATTTACGAACATTACGCCTATGGTACATACTCTTAAAGGCGCGGAGTTTGCGGATGTGCCGCTGCTAATTCTGACAATAGACCCGTGCATAAGCTGTACAGAAAGGTAAGGGATTGAAAAATGGCTGTTATAATGAAATTTACAAAATTTGCGTTAAAGAATCTGTTTTCAAAGCCCGTAACGAAGAATTATCCGGTGGAACAGCGAGTTTATCCCGAAAGAACACGCGGGAGCGTTCAGATAAATATAAATGACTGCCTTTTCTGCGGAATGTGCGCTAAAAGGTGTCCGTCGGGAGCAATCACTGTTGACCGCGCGGCAAGAACCTGGAGCATAGACAGAATGGGATGTGTGCAATGCGAGAACTGCGTAAACACCTGTCCGAAAAAGTGCCTGCATACGGATGTTCAGTATTCTGAGCCGGACTACAATAAGAGAACCGATACCTTCCAGGGCCCGCCGCCTCCACCGAAGCCGGCAATGGATCCTGAGAAGATTGCGGCTCTGAAGGCAGCCGCCGCGGCAAAGAAGGCAGCGGCCGCAAAGGCAGCAAAAGAAGAATAAGACTATAGGTCCGCACAACGCTTTTGCCGGGTGCGGACACTGTTTTGTATGAGAGCATTATGACTGAAAAATATATAATAAGCGGACTTGTCCAGGGCATAGGGTTCCGCCCATCAGTAAAACGCGCCGCGGAGAAATACGGTATACAAGGTACTGTGAAAAACACCGGCGGAGCTGTTGAGGTGCTTGCACAGGGCACGCCTACAGCTCTTGACAGGTTCAGAGCCGAAATCAGAACAATTCCGCAGGCGGTTATAACGGGATTTACCGAGGAGCAGATAGAGGATTTGGATTGCCGCGGCTTTGAGATTATAGAAAGCGGCATTGCAAGCAGGGAAATACCTATGCTTACGCCGGATATTGCCGTATGTGACAGATGTCTTGCGGAGTTTTCGGAGCCGGAGAACAGGCGGTTTATGCACCCGTTCATAAGCTGCACAGACTGCGGACCGAGGTATTCGGTATTGCAGGATATTCCATATGACCGCTGCAACATCACGATGTCCGATTTTGAAATGTGCGGCGAGTGTGAGAGCGAATACAGAGATATTAAAAATATCCGATGCCATGCTCAGACAATAGCGTGCAATGAATGCGGTCCTGCGCTGTCATATACCGTATACGGCGATCCGCTCACAGAAGCGGCAAGGACGATAAACGGCGGCGGAGCTGTCGCCGTAAAGGATATAGGCGGCTATCATTTTGCGTGCAGCGCTTTATCTGACAGCGCGGCGGCAGGAGTGCGCAGAATAAAGCAGAGGGAAGCGAAGCCCTTTGCGGTAATGTTTAATTCAATAGATGAGATTTATAAATACGCGCGCGTTTCACAAGCGGAGCGCGATGTTTTGATGTCTGCCGCGCGCCCTGTGGTGCTGCTTAAAAAGAAGCGTGATCTTGCGCCCAATGTATGCTCGGAAAGCGATTATATAGGCGCGTTTCTGCCGTGCAATCCGGTTCAGTATTATCTGACTCGCGAATGCGGACCGCTTGTTATGACAAGCGCGAATATTTCGGGAGAGCCGATAATAACCGATAACAACACTATGTTTAGGCTGCTGGAGCGCATGGGCGGCTTTGAGATACTCAGTCACAACCGCCGTATATTGACGCCGCTTGACGATTCGGTATGCCGTGTGATATGCGGCAGGGTTCAGATGATACGGCGGGCGCGGGGATATACGCCGCTTCCGATTAAAATAAATTCGAGACGTGATATAAAGCTGCTTGCCGCAGGCGGAGATCTGAAAGCCGCGTTCTGCTATGCCGCGGACGGCAGAGCGTACATGAGCCAGTATTTCGGAGACCTTGAAAATGCCGGAGTATACGGGGTATGGAAGAAAAATATCGCAAGACTTGGGGGCTTGCTCGGAATGCAGGATGCCGCCTTTATATGCGATATGCACCCCGGCTACCACAGCGCGGAGTATGCAAAGAGCAGAACCTTGCAGCATCATTTTGCGCATATGGCGTCGGTCATGGCGGAGCATAAGCTGCAGGGGAGCGCGCTCGGCTTTATATTTGACGGAACAGGCTATGGTGAGGACGGCTGTATATGGGGCGGAGAGGTTATATTCTATGATAACGGCTTTAAAAGGATCGCTTCTCTTGAATATACGGAGCTGCTCGGCGGAGATGAGGCGGCAAAATCGTCTGAAATGACGCTTGACTGCTTTCTGATTTCGGCGGGCTTAAAGCCGCAATCTGAAAATGCCGCGCTGATAAAGGCGGCATTGCAAAATCATATTAATACGGTTCAGTCCTCAAGCATGGGCAGACTCTTTGACGCGGTTTCCGCGCTGCTCGGCATAAGCGGCTATAACTCCTATGAGGGAGAGAGCGCGATACTGCTTGAATCCGTTGCCGCAAAGGCAAAGACAGCGTACTCCTTGAAGCTGCAAATGACTGATGGAAAATGGCGCACATCACAGCTGATACACGATATTTCCTCGGCATATGATAACGGAGCCGACAAAAGCAGTCTTGCTCTCGGCTTTCATAAGGCAATAGCGGACGCTGTGTGCGATTATGCAAAAAATCAAAATGAAAAAAATATAATCCTTTCCGGCGGCGTATTCTCAAACAGGCTGCTTACGGAATTATGCTTTGACAAGCTGACGAAATGGGGTTATAACGTGTATATAAACGAGCAGGTACCGTGCAATGACGGAGGAATTGCTCTGGGGCAGACATGGTATATGCTTAACGAATAAACAGAAAATGTGAAATTGCAGTTTACCGATAGCTTGATAAGGAGTATCTGAAATGAGTGATATTTTATTTAAAACCGATGATTTTGTGTTTTCCTATAGAGCAGCAGGAATACTTATAAAAGATGATAAAATCCTACTGCAAAAACCGGTAAATGATGATTACGCGTTTATCGGCGGTCATGTTTCAGCATTGGAAACGACAGAGGAAGCATTAAAGAGAGAGTTTAAGGAAGAAATTCATGCAGATATATGTGTTGACCGTCTGTTTGCCGTTGGAGAGATATTCTTTCCGTGGGGAAAAAGACCGTGTCATCAGATTTCTTTATATTATAAAATACACTTACAGGATGATAATGGGATACTAAGTGACGGAATATTTAAGGGTTACGATGAATTGGATAATGAAAGAATTGATCTTGATTTCTGCTGGATTCCGCTTGAGGACTTAAAGAATATTAAAGTATATCCGTCAGAGCTGATACCGTATATTACAGCGGGCAGTGAAACGGTAGTACATTTTATAAGCAATCAATTATAATTGTACAGGTATCATGCGAAAATAGTATCAAATAATAGTTGCAATCAGATTGTAAATCTGATATAATATAAATAATAAGAGGCGGTAGCTTATGGGAAAGAAAGAAAAACTGATTGAGCGTCTAAAATCAAATCCCAAGGATTTTACTTTTGAAGAAATGCGTACTTTATTGGAATTATTGGGTTTTGAAATGTTAAACAAAGGGAAAACGAGCGGATCAAGAGTAAAATTTATGAAAGATGATATACCGATTATTTTACATAAACCACACCCACGCAAAGAATTGTTGGAATATCAGATAAAACAAATTACAGAGCTGTTGGAAAAGGAGGATATCATATGAAAAATATGCTTGAATATAAAGATTACTACGGCACGGTTGAATATTCATCGGAAGATAATGTATTATATGGCAAGGTCATAGGTATAAACGGTTTGGTTTCATATGAGGGAACAAGCGTTGATGAATTAAGAGCTGATTTTGAAGAAGCTGTTGATGATTATATCGATATGTGCAGAGAAAAAAATATAGAGCCTCAGCGCCTATACCGCGGCAGCTTTAATGTAAGAATTTCTCCTGCACTGCATAAATCGCTTGCAATGTATGCCGCCGCGCATAATCAGACTATGAACACGACAGTAGAAGAAGCAATACGGAATTATGTTTTATAAAAAAGAAAAATAATATATCGTTCAAATAAGGAGACAGGAGAAACAATATGTGTGTTGCGGCGCCGGGACTGGTAAGGTCCATTGATAATAACATTGCAAAAATAGATTACAGCGGAAATATAGTTGAGGCGAATGCCGGACTGGTAAAGGTAAAGCCGGGCGATTATGTTCTGGTTCATGCCGGACTTGTGATCCAGAAAATCAACGAGAGAGAGGCAAAGGAAATGACGGAGCTTTTCAATACCTTGGAGGAGCTTGGCAATGCCTGATATTAATGAAATCAAG
>JBJEIV010000202.1:0-12884 GCA_051877395.1 Candidatus Ornithomonoglobus sp. | reverse complement strand
AAATACTCTGCTGAAATTCCCCACAGTCTGATAACCGCAGTAAAGGCTTATATCGTTTATTGAATGGCTGCTTGAGCGCAGCATATGCTTTGCCCGCTCCATTCTCTCTTCAATCAGAAAATCCGACAGATTTTTACCTGTGTATTTTTTAAAGTATCTGGAAAGATAGCTCGGAGATAAATGCGCGTACGCGGCTAAGTAATCAAGAGAAAGATTTGCTCCAATATTTGATTTTATATAACGCAGTAAATCATCTATCACTTCATTGCGGCTTAAATCGGTGGTGTCATTTTTCAAGCCGCGCTCATACAGACGCGAAATACTTATCAGCAGCGCCAGAGAAGTATTCCTTATTATCACATCACTGCCGTGGGTAAAATGCTTGTATTCATGCGCCGCAGTCATCAGCAGATTGTGCACGCTGCCGGAATCGTCCGCTATCTGAATACAGAAAGGCTTGTTATCCGCTATCATTTTTCTCAGAGAATATTCATCAAGCCCGTCTATACCGAGAAAAGCTTTTTTTACTTCATCAATATATCTCTGCGACATCAGGAAATTGCACACTCTTACCCAGCCGCCCTTTTCCGGCGGAGGAGATGTGATGCAATGCTCCGCTCCGGGGCTTATAAACAGAAATTCCCCTTCCTTTATCCCCGTCCTGCCGCCATCAGCGGTATGATTCGTTCCGCGCCCTTCATAAACATACGAAATTTCCCAGAATTCATGCGAATGCATATTCATTTCACGATGCTCAACACAGAAATCGGCAAAAAACTGTTTTTCATTATCAAAATAATCCTTATCCAAAAGCTTTGTCACCATTCAGACGCCATCTCCTTTCAAAATAAACCGCTGATTTTCTGCCACAATAATGATTATCATCATTAAGCATATCATAAATTTACAATATTATCAACTATATTTTCTTCTGATATTTTATCTGTTCAAAACTCCGGCAGCAAGCAGCTCATAGAAAAATCCCCTTAGAATAGATTTGAAATACTTTTTGTTATTTCACGTGTCTACTCTAAGGGGATTATATCACAACCTCTTCGGATCTACCGGTTTTGCCAAATACCTTGCCGCCGAAACCTCATACCCGTACATTGCCATTTCACGATTAGACGAAATAAATATAATGGAGGTATCATATAAATTTCTGCGCAAATATGCGGCAAGCTCCATTCCGTTCAGCTGCGGCATCATAACATCAAGCAGCAGCAAATCAAAGCTGATGCCGTTTTGCATTATCTCAAGCAAGCCGCGTCCACTGTTATAGCAAAAAATCTCATTATCTATATTTTCCGTTTGTAAAATTTCTTTTACGGTTTTATTTATGTATTCAGCGTCCTGCGGCTCATCATCACAGATGGCAATGCGGAACGAATTGTCCGGCTGCGTCATTTAATTCCTGCTCCTTTTTTCGCATTATCAATAAACATATATATTATACTGCTATTGTTATACTTTTATCATCAGCTTTATTGTGATTTTTATAATTATAGATGAACTGTCGTATATGATATGGTCATATATACTCCTGTTTACCGCAACGGCATTTTTATCAAGGTTTGCAACAAGCTCCGCCGAATCAAAAATCTTCTGAGAATAGCCGGGTTCTATAAAATCCGCGCTTATAGCTTTCGAATAGGAAAATCCTATATTCATTGCGCCCGAACAAAAATCTGATAAAACAGCAAATATGCTTCCCAAAACTGAGCCTTTTATTCCGCAGTCCCGCTTAATACCTACGATAGTGATAACGGCAGCACCGACAAGTGTGAGAAGCAAGCCTGAAATGAATAATACAGCTGAATTATCTGTTGGAAATACCGGTTAAAAAGCTTATGACTGACAATCCCCGGAGCGCTCCGCATAAAAGCAGCACAATCAAATATTCAATATATAAAACTGACATAAAAAAAATAAAATGTGTCGGGATTTTATATATATTTTTTAAAATCAGTATGTTACAATGATTTAAAAGTAAGACGTTATGAAAATGACCTTCGGAACAGCGCCGTCCGAATATCGAGATTATACGCAACAAACGGAGAGAAAGAAGTCTGAAAGGAGTTCGGATTATAAGAATGAAGGAATATCTGAAAAAAATTAATGAAGTAATCAGCAGAGGAAAATACAAGGACACATGGGAATCACTTCAGCAGTACAGAGTTCCCGAATGGTACGAAAAAGCGAAATTCGGAATTTTCATTCACTGGGGAGTGTATTCCGTTCCCGCGTTCGGAAGCGAATGGTATTCGCGGAATATGTACATTCAGGGCAGCCGTGAGTACGAGCATCATATAAAGACGTACGGTCCGCATAAAGATTTCGGCTACAAGGATTTTATTCCGATGTTCAAGGCGGAAAAGTTCAATGCGGACGAATGGGCGGAATTGTTTAAGCAGGCGGGCGCGCAGTATGTCATGCCTGTTGCGGAGCACCATGACGGGTTTCAGATGTATGACAGCGAGCTGTCGGAATGGAATGCAAAAAAAATGGGACCTAAGCGTGATGTTTTGGGCGAGATTTTCAAAGCGTGCGGCGAAAAAGGGATGGTGAGCGGCGCGTCAAGTCACAGGGTTGAGCATTGGTTTTTTATGGGGCACGGAAAAGAGTTTGACTCGGACATAAAAGAACCGATGAAGCGCGGAGATTTTTACTGGCCGGCAATGCCCGAGAGAAATCATCATGATTTGTTTTCCGAGCCGACACCGTCCGAGGAATATCTTGAGGACTGGCTCTGCCGATGCTGTGAGATAGTGGATAAATACAGACCGAGGATAATATATTTTGACTGGTGGATTCAGCACAGCAGCGTAAAGCCGTATCTTAGGAGGTTTGCCGCGTATTATTATAACTGCGCCGAGGAATGGGGCGAGGGCGTTGTGATAAATTACAAGCATGACGCATTCGCGTTCGGCACTGCGGTGGTGGATATAGAACGCGGACAATTTGCGGACAGCAAGCCGTATATCTGGCAGACCGATACAGCGGCGGCAAAAAATTCGTGGTGCTACACCGAGGGAAATGACTATAAGACCTCAACTCAGATTATCTGCGATTTAGTCGATATAGTAAGCAAAAACGGCAGACTTCTTCTCAATATCGGGCCAAAGGCGGACGGTACAATTCCCGATGAGGACGCAAATATACTGCTTGAAATAGGAAAGTGGCTGAAAATCAACGGTGAGGCGATTTACGGCGCAAAGCCGTGGAGAATGGCGGCAGAGGGACCGACAAAGATTGTCGAGGGACAGTTTGCCGATTCAGAGACGAAGAAATTTACCTCGGAGGATATACGCTTTACTGTGAACAACGGCTGCATTTACGCGATCTGCCTTAATATGAAAGGAAAAGACAGCGTGTGTATAAAATCTCTTGCCAAAACCGCCGACGCGAATAAACCGGATTTCAGCGGAATTATTAAAGCTGTGGAAGTATTGGGATATGACAAAGCTCCCGAATGGAGCCGCGGCAGCGAGGGACTGAAAATAAAGACGATTAATGTACAAGCGGATACGCCGGTGGTATTTAAGGTGTATGTTGAGTAAAAATATTTAAAGGAAGTATTAGTATGAAACCTATAAGCCCTAAAATTCAGAATTATTATACGCAGACAGGCGTTGAAAATGACGTTGCATTTATGTGGAAATACGGTGAGAGTGGGCACCGGCAGAAAGCATATCAGATTTGCGTATATCATAATAACAACGAGATTTATTCCACCGGCAGGGTGGAATCAGGCGAGCAGAACAATATACATCTGCGCCTTGATTTAAATGAACAGACAGAGTATGAATTTGATGTCCGCGTATGGGACGAGAATGGAAATTCGGAGATTTCCGATAAAGCAAAATTTATTACAGGCGTTAAGCAATGGCGCGGTATGTGGATAGGAAACAATACAAAAAAGCCGTTCGTTGCGCGAAAAAGCTTTAATGTCCGTAATAATGAAAAAGCAATTTTGTCCGTATGCGTTCCGGGACAGCTTGAGGTAAAAATAAACGGAAGAAATATAGGCCCGTATACATACGAGGGAAGTCAGACTGATTTTAACAAGCATATTCATTATCATACATATGATGTGACGGAATTTATTTCTGAGGGAGAAAATGAAATCACAATAGAGGCGGCGAACGGCTGGTATATCGGTGATGATGACGGCGGAAAGCGATATTTCTATACGATGGACAAAGGATATCAGCCGTTCGGTGAATATCTTGCGGTAATTGCTCAGCTGAAAATCGGCGATGAATATATCGCTGCGGACAACACATGGCAGGTGAGCCGTTCAAAAACCGTGCTTGCCGATATTTACGGCAGCGAGGACATTGACAGCACCGTAGAGTATGAATGGACGGCCGCAAAAACGGTAAATCCGCCAAAGGGAAAGCTTATTCCGTGCGATTATCCGCCGGTAGTACGGAAATACTGTTATGAGCCGAGAAGCGTTGACAGAGAACGGATGATATTTGATTTCGGACAGAACATGTCCTCACAGTTTTATTTGAAAATAAAAGGCGAAAAAGGTCAGAAAATAAAGCTTATACCGGCTGAAAAGCTGTCAAAGAACGGGGATATTGAACAGACGGTCGATACTTATTCAATACTGACCTCAAGCGGCGGCGAAGATGTATTTGAACAGCGTTTTTCGGTAAACGGCGCAAGGTGGTACAAAATAGAAGGCGCGGATTTTGAGCAGATTACGGAGTTTAAATCGTATTTTGCCTCATCATCGGCGGAGGACTGCGGATATTTCCGCTGCTCTGACGAGAGAATCAATAAAATTTACAATATAATATTAAAGGCAATCGAAAGCAATATAAATCATTCGCACACAGACTGCCCGACGATTGAAAAGCTCGGCTGGCTTGAGCCTAATCACCTGATGGCGCGCTCGGTTATGTATAATAAGGATGTTGACATGCTGTGGTCAAAAATAGCTATGGATATGCGTGACGCGCAGTATGGAGAGAATGAGTTGGATATTGACAGCGGCGCATTTCCTCATGAATATAAAAGCGGACTGATACCGTCAATCGCGCCGAGATACGCAAAATTTACCACAGACTGGGAGGAGGGCAGCTTCTGGGATATTATACCCTGGGGCAGCTCGATAATTCTTGCGGCGTATGAGCAGTATCGTTTTTACGGCAACAAACAGGTTCTGGAGGACAATTACGAAAGCGCGAAAAGATATATTGAATATCTGACCGCCCAGTATAACGATTATAACCGTCTGTACGGAAAAGACGGCGGCGAAAAATTTATCTGCGCCGGACTCGGTGACTGGGGAATTGAGCAGAATAAAGGAAGAAGCCGTAAAAATATTGAAACGGCATTTTATTATCATGATCTTATGACTATGGCGAAAATTTCCGAAATCCTTTGCAAGGGCGATGAGAGTATGTTTACGGCTCAGGCGGAAAAAGTAAAGCAGGGATATAATAAAAGTCTGCTGGTTACGGACAATGGCGTATATTACCGTGACTGTGACAGCGGCTCTGTAACGCAGACAAATCAGGCTATACCATTGTGTTTTGGGCTTGTTCCGAAGGAATATGAGCATGGCGTGTCCGAAACTCTTGTAAGCTTATGCGAGGGTATCCATTTGACCTGCGGTGAAATAGGACTTGTGTATATTCTGCGCGCACTGTCTGCGTCTGAAAGAAACGACATAATTTATGATATGATTTTAAAGGATTCACACCCGTCATATCTGCGTTTTGTAAATATAGGAGAAACTACTCTGCCTGAGTTCTGGCGTGATGATGCGCGAAGCCGAAATCACGATATGATGGGACATATTATGGAGTGGTTCTTCTCGGAAATTGCAGGCATAAAAAGCAATGACGGATTTAAAAGCGTGACCGTCAAGCCAAGTTGCGTCGGGTTCATTGACAGCTTTGAATGTGTATACGACAGCATACGCGGAAAAATAAAGGTATCTTATTCAAACGGAAGCCTGGATACGCATGTTTGCAGTAATATTGAAGTTATACATATGTAATAAAATTGTCGCTGTATCTAATTGCCGCAGCTGTTTGGATTATCAGATGCAAATATGCCATTATAACACTATAGATACTTGAAATGAGCATATCCTTAAACAAGAGGTTATGCTCATTTTTGTATTGCATATGCTTTTCACTAAGTTTTCTATAGTCAATGCAATGAAGAAAACTTAGTGAAAAGAGGTCTTAACCGCTTGCATTAAGTACGATTAAAATACAGAGTACTTAATGCAAGCTATACAGAAATTTATTTGAATTTCTTTCTGAATTCTGATGGGGTAAATCCTGTATAAGCCTTAAAATCCCGTGACAGCTTTTGCAGACTTGAATAACCGATTTTATTCGGGATATACAGTATCTTATTATCCGTGTAAAGCAGCTCGTGCTTTGCCGTTTCAAGGCGGGCGCTTTTAACGTACTGTGCCGGAGTTGTTCCAAAATGCTGCTTAAACACCTCTATAAAATATTTTTCATTAAAGCCCATTTTATCGGCAAGGGTTTTCACGGATAGTTTTTCCGATATATGCTCACAAATAAAGCTTTTCATTGTATCGGCAAACGGGTCAGAAGCGGCGCCACGTTTGCGCTCCCGTGTATCGTTTTCCAGAAACATAGCCGCAAGCTCCAGAAGTGTTGATTTGAGCATAAGAGCCGACCCTGTGTCCGTTTTAAGATGCAGCTCGTCAAGTCTTTTAAAAAGCTCCAGAGCGTGCGATATATCGTCAAGCTCAATCATATACGGAAAATCTATAACATCAAAAAGTGACACTCCGTCAAAGTGCATTAAAAAATCACACCAATATTTGTTATAGCATGTTTCATTCTCCGAATAGAGCGAAACGAGCGAATTTTTCGGCAGCAGCACCATGTTGTTTTCCTTAGGATAAATCGTTTCGCCGTTTATCGTTATCATGCCCTTACCGTCAAGAATAAGATAAATACTGTCCCTGCGCCGTCTGTGGGTTTCTCTTGACCAGTCGGGACATAAGCCGTGGTCGATTAAAATAAATTCTGTCTGAAGCTTGGATATACGTTGGTTAAGTATCTGGTTTTGATTATGTACATTCATGTTTTTTCTCCGTTATATTTAATAAATTTATTATACAATGTAAATGGGTTTGTGTAAATATAAAAATCTGACTTTTTGACAAGCTTAACTGACCAATCGGAATAGAAAAAGTGTTTTGAGAACTGTATAATTGTTATAAAAGCTGTTCCTGCCGGATTGTACTTCTCTCTCTGCATTGCCGATAGGAACGATATAATTACAGAACGGAGAATTTATATGAAGAAATTAGTTTCATGTGTGCTAAGCTTGTCAATGATATGCTCATCATTTGCAGGACTTGGTATAAGCGCGCGGGCGGAGGGCGATGTGACCGAAAACTATACAATAGAAAAGAATACCGAAGAAAAGCCAGAGCCGGAAGAAAATCCGACCTACACATTCGGTACAGCATTTAATCAGATAAAGGAATTTAACACCTCATCCCTTTCAGAAACAAAAATCGGCGATACGGGCTTAAAGGTATCCACAAGCAGTTCAAACTATAACAATGTCGCAATTATGGACGCATCGACAAAGAGCGGAACAGGTTACTATCCTTTGGGTACAACACTCCCCGAAAACGGATATTATCTGTTCTTCGGTTCGGGCGGCAACAGCGACGTATCGGCAACGCTTAAATTCGACAATCCGGTTGCGGCAGGAAAGTATATAAAGATTACATATGCAAAACCGATATCGACAAACAACGGCAGCGTCAACAGAAGCGCAGGAAACGCAAACACAATGACAGTCGGAAGTGAAGTAATCAATGTTCAGGCAGGCTGCGAATTTGACAAGTGGTACACTACAACGATAAAAGCGTCGGCAGATGTTTCTCAGATAGATATTGTTCTCGGCAAATGGAGTTCGACCGCAATTTCAAAGATAGAGGTGACAGACAGCGCGGATACACTGGAGCTGACAGCGGAAAATGATGTTACGGAAAAATACATCACTCCCGACAATCAGACAGTTCAGTATTCGGCTAAGGTGTATAACAGCGTGACAACGCTTATGGGCAGCAGTGAAATTATCGCAAAGGGAAGCGCTGATGACACCGCCGCAGTTGAATATTCCGTAAATGGATATAACGGTGTGTCTGTTGACAGCAACGGACTTCTGACAATAACGTCAGCCGCTGTACCCGGTACGGTAACCGTAACGGCTAAAAACGGTAAAAGCGAAAAAGCCGTATCACTTTTGCTGAAATCCCTCGGAAACGCTGATTCCGTAGTTATTTACGGTGACGAGGTTATAAAAACAGGCGCGGAAAATGTAACGGCAAAATATAAGGCAATTCCTGTTTCAGAGGGAACAGTTATTCCGGCGCGCAACACTAAATGGGAAATTGTCGGTGAAACGCACGGCGCGTCTATCGCGGAGGACGGTACTCTGACAATTCCGTCAACGGCAACAGCGGGAATTATAAAAATTAAGGCAACGCTTACAATAAGCATTGTTCAGACAGAGGAGGTTTCAGCAGAATTTCCGGTTACAATAAGAACAGCGGCGTCAAAAGCGTGTCCTTATGCGATTACGGGCGTATTCTTTAAAAACGGCGAAACTGATATTACAAAAACGGATGAAATTGAAGCTCTGATTATAAATAAGACAGAAAAAACATCTGACAGCTATAAGGCAGTTGTAAAGGTCTTTGATGAAAACGACAGAGCCATAGCTGAAAAGACCATTGATATCGATGAATTGACAGAGGGTGTTCAGAGTGTAAATCTCGGACTGACCTTTAAGAACGGCGCTAAGATTAAGGCGTATATTATCGGAACATCACAGGAGATACCGCAGGATACAACAATTACTGACGATTATGCAATAAAGGTATACGGCAGTGAAAATTCCATCTCACAGATAAACGTTCATAAAAAGGATGAGGGAACGACAGAGGCAAAGCTTATAATCGCGCAATATGAGGACGGCGTATTGAAAAATATGAAAATACAATCAGTATTTCTCACAAAGGACAGCAACGAGATTTCAGATACGGCTGCTGCGTTGGAAGCGGACGCTGAATTTAAAGTATTCCTTTGGGAGGATGTAAACGGTCTTAAATCCTTAGCAGATTCTGTAAGTAAAATTACACAAAAGCAATATTCTTACGAATGTGTTGTATCGGATGAAGTATTTGAAACAACAGACGGAGAATATAAGAATGTTCCGCTTGTTGCCGACTGGATTACGGGAAGCAAATCAGGACTTGGTATGGGCGCGGGAGTTATCGCTCCGATCGGCGCGCCTTACGGTGTGGATCCCGAGTTGGTTGATGTGTCAACGCTTAATGTAAGCTATACATACGATAATAATTATCCTGTGCCGACAACGGATAACGTGCTTTGGTACAAGACAGGTGCGTATCTTGCAAGCGCAAACGGCGCGAACAACAGTATATACGCGCGCGACGGCGCTGACTGGGAGCAGAAGGCGCTTCCGATAGGCAATGGCTATATGGGAGGTATGCTGTTTGGTCTGCCGGACAAAGATCAAATTCAGATTAACGAGGAAACCTTCTGGGCGGCAGGCTACCGAGGCACACAAACGCCGGTAAATTCAAACACAATAAACGCAAAAATGGGCGAAGGCATAAACGGTCTTATGAGTGTCGGCAATATTTTTGTTGATTTTGATATGCCAAAGGGCGCATCAGTAAACAATTATTACCGTGACCTGAACCTTGATGAGAGCGTTGCTCATGTACAGTACGAATATAAAGGAGTTAAATATAATCGTGAATACTTTGCGTCATACCCTAAGGAAACACTTGTGTTCAGATATACAACAGATACAGAAGGCAGTCTGAATTTTGATGTAAAGCCTGTGTCAATGCATCCGGGTGAGGTAACGGTAAACAACGGTGAAATTACAATCATAGGTAAGCTCAAAGACAGTGAGCCGTATTCATCGGGCGGCAATGCCGCATGGAATCAGGAATCTGATTTGGAATACTGCACAAAGATAAAGGTGATTGCAGACGACGGTACGTTGACAGACGGCTACAACACGGTTAATGTAAGCGGCGCGACGGGAGTTACAATTCTTGTAACAGCAGCAACCGATTATGACCCTGAGCAGTTTGAGCTTAATGCAGACGGCAGCGTCAATATGAGCAAAACACCGTATAAGAGTACACGCGGCGTTCAGGCGGCAATCGATAAGGCAACGACGAGAATGAACGGCGCGGCGTCAATGTCGTATGCGGACTTAAAGGAGGAGCATATTGCAGACTATAAATCACAGTTTGACAAGGTGAAATTCTCACTTACAGACGATGACAAGATTTGTCAGACTCCGACAGATGAACTGCAATCGTCATACGGAAGTGTTGTGGGAACTACTGCCGCATCTGACGGTACAACAAAGGTATCATATGATGCGGATAAATATGCGGCTCTTGATAAGCATCTTGAAGAACTTCACTATAACTACGCAAGATATATGATGATTTCGTCATCACGCTCAACCACAATGCCTGCGACACTGCAGGGCAAATGGTGTCAGTCTACGGCAGAGATATGGGGTTCATGCTACTGTATCAATATCAATATGGAAATGAATTACTGGTTCGCAGGCGGAGCAAACCTTTCCGACAGCGGCAGGTCGCTTGTTAAATGGTTTAATGCGCAGATTCCGGCAGGACGCGTAACTGCGAAGAATATGTACAAGGTAACACCAAAGTCATATACATATGCTGACGGCAGGATGACCTTTGCCGATTCTGCGGAGGATAAGGACGATGTGTTCATTATGCACACCAAGCAGGCAATAATGGGAACAACCGATACGACGGGCTCGACAAGTATTCAGTCGCCGGGCAATACAGCGTGGCTGATGTATAATATATGGGATTTGTATCAGACAAGCGGAGATAAGGAGCTGCTTGAAAATGAGCTGTACCCGATAATGCGCAAGGCGGCAAACTTCTATACGCAGTATCTGTACACTAATATGAGAAAGACAACAACAGATACGGAAAAGTATCCCGACGGCTATTACTATACCACATGGGAGGGACGTTCGCCCGAACAGGGACCGATACATACAGGTATAAAGTATGACTTGCAGCTTGTAGCAGGAATGTATGATTATACGATAAAGGCGGCTGAAATACTCGGAGTTGATGCTGATAAAGTCAACGCATGGAAGGAAATCAGAAACCACCTTGAAATCCCCGTTGAGCTTGGCGACGACGGTCAGATTAAGGAGTGGGCAGAGGAAACGACATATAATACAGACGCGGGCGGTACCGCTTTAGGCGACCCTGTCCACAGACATATCTCGCACCTTGTAGGCTTGTATCCTGGCAACCTTATAAACCGCGACACACCCGAGCTTCTTGAGGGCGCCAAGATAGTGCTGCAAAAGCGCGGTGATGATTCAACGGGCTGGTCATGCTCAAATAAATTCCTTCTCTGGGCGAGAACTCTTGAAGGCGACAAGGCGCTCGAGCTGTTCAGGTATCAGCTTGCCAAGAAAACATATTCAAATCTGTTTGACACGCACGCGCCGTTCCAGATTGACGGAAACTTCGGTTCTGCCGCAGGCGTTATGGAGCTTCTGATGCAGTCTCAGACGGGCACTGTATACATTCTTCCCGCGCTTCCAACCGAATGGGATAAGGGTGAAATCAGCGGTATCAAGGCTAAAAACGGCGCAGAAGTGTCTATTAAATGGGATAATGGAAAAGCGACTGAAATTAAAATTGTTCCGGCAGTTGACGGAGATATAACAATCGGCTACGAAAAGGATAATGCGCTGACATTAAACGGAGCTGATGTTGATTTCGGCGAAAATAACAAGTACACAATCAAAAATGCCGTAGCAGGCGCAGAGTATGTATTTGCAAGTAATTAGTTAAATTTTTTTACAAATATTATTATATAAGCTGACGAAAGCACACCACAAAATAGTTTAAAACTGTTCTGTGGTGTGTTTTTTAATGCAAAAAATCTAATAATAATCGTTGTGTGGTATTGCAAGTCACCTGAAGGGACATATGCGCCTGATCCCGTAGCCGCTCCGGCCGTAAAGATGTGATATTTACAACGTATGTTGCCGGGGAACGCAAACACAAAGAGGATATAGCGGACTATTTAAAATAATATAATGTCCGCAATCGAAGAAGGTATTGTAACACCTACTACTAAACAGCGATTGCAGGAGCTTGAGGCGGCAAGAAACAAGCTTGAATATGAAATAGATGTGAAAAAGGCTCAGCACTGTCGCTTTTCAAAATCACAGCTCATGAATTTCTTTAAATCTCTTGATTTTAGTGAGAATGCACCTATGCAGGAAAAACAGATGTTGATCAAGCGGCTTATAGATAAAATCTACATATGGGATGATAAAATATTGATCCTGTATAATCTTGCAAATCTCTCAGGCTCTGATAAGGTTGATAGTTACGATAAGGGCTTTGACGAAATATTAAAAGCGGTAACCGATAGTGGTTCGGTTACCGCAGTGTTTGGCTCTTCCAACTGGGCTCGAACCAGTGACCCTCTGATTAACAGTCAGATGCTCTGCCAACTGAGCTATGGAAGAATATATTGCATAAATCCGGCAACGTTCTACTCTCCCGGACAGTCGCCCATCAAGTACCATCGACGCTATTGAGCTTAACTTCTGTGTTCGGAATGGGAACAGGTGGATCCTCAATGCTATTGCCACCGGATATTATGCTTTTTTTGAGGTTACATTGTACCCTCAAAACTAAACAACGCAAACTCTGATGTTTTCTTTTGGCGCATTTTCTCTAATCCTTTTCTTGCCAATTTGTTTTAACTGGCACAGCGTCAATTTTA
>JBJEIV010000201.1:0-2527 GCA_051877395.1 Candidatus Ornithomonoglobus sp. | reverse complement strand
GGGCACAGACGCTGCGCAGCGATATGTACGCGCAGTACGCCATGGCGGCTGCTTGTCAGGCGGTAGAAGAGAGCGGCGTGATCGGCACGCTGCCGCCCGAACGGGTCGCTGTGTACATCGGCTCGGGCATCGGTGGTATCCAAACCTTTGAGACGGAACATAGCAAACTGCTGGCCAACGGTCCGCGCCGGGTTTCGCCATACTTTGTGCCGATGATGATCGGAAACATGGCTACGTGCCAGAATGCGATAAAGTTCAACGCAAAGGGCGT
Source organism: Candidatus Ornithomonoglobus sp. (assembly GCA_051877395.1). Taxonomy (GTDB): domain Bacteria; phylum Bacillota; class Clostridia; order UBA1381; family UBA1381; genus Ornithomonoglobus. Next base: position 2,256 of record JBJEIV010000201.1, on the reverse strand, counting down.
GAATGAAAACGTCGTTACGGCATGCGCGTCCTCAACAAACGCGATAGGAACAGCCTTCCGTCACATCCAGTACGGTGACAACGATGTAATAATCGCGGGCGGCTGTGAGGCGACCGTTGCGCCGACAGCGTTTGCGGGCTTCTGCAACATGAAGGCGATGTCAACACAGAACGACGATCCGAAGCACGCGTCAAAGCCGTTTGACAAGAACCGTGACGGCTTCGTGCTTTCAGAGGGCGCGGCATTCTTAATTCTTGAGGAGCTTGAGCATGCTAAGGCAAGAGGCGCTCATATCATCTGCGAGATGGTAGGCTACGGCGCGACCGACGACGCGTACCACATCACAAGTCCGATCCCGGGCGGCGAAGGCGGCGCAAAGGCTATGGAGCTTGCAATCAAGGACGCGGGAGCAAAGCCGGAGGATATAACATATATCAACGCTCACGGCACATCAACAAAGTACAATGACCTGTTTGAGACACAGGCGATAAAGAAGGCTCTCGGAGACGCGGCAGGCAAGGTAGCCGTAAGCTAAACAAAGTCAATGACCGGCCATATGCTCGGCGCGGCGGGCGCGGTTGAGGCGATCGTATGCGCAAAGGCGATAGAGGACAGCTATATTCCGGCAACGATCAATTATGAGACGCCGGATCCTGAGTGCGACCTCGATATAGTTCCGAACGAGGGACGTAACCAGGCGGTTGAGTATGCAATGTCAAACTCACTCGGCTTCGGCGGTCACAACGCGACGGTTGTATTCAAGAAATACACAGACTGATTGTAAACAAGTGATAAAGGGGTTGGCGGACAACCCCTTTATTTGGATATAACTGTACGACAGAAAATTTCATCCGCCTCTATAAGCGTCGGGTGAAATTTCACATTCGGTGGGAGTACAATCTCCCACCGAATGTGGGCTAACGCCCTGTCGTTCGTTGAATGACGGGGCGATGCCCCTTATTGAAGGAGAATATTATGACGGAGGCAGAAAAGAAAATAGGACATAAATTCAATGACCCGAACCTGCTACGCAGGGCATTGACGCACAGCTCCTATGCCAATGAAAACCATACACGCGATAACGAGCGCCTTGAGTTCTTAGGCGACTCGGTATTAAGCATAATTATAAGCGAAAATCTTTTTAACCGAATGAAGGACACCCGCGAGGGCGATCTGTCAAAGTACCGCGCAACTCTCGTATGCGAGGAAAGTCTTGCGGAGGTTGCGAAGAAGATACATTTAAGCGAATTGGTTTTCCTGGGCAGAGGCGAGGACATGACGGGCGGAAGAAAGAGACCGTCAATCATTTCCGACGCGTTCGAGGCGGTTCTGGCGGCGATATATCTTGACAGCGGCTTTGAAACGGCAAAGAAGTGGCTTCTGCCGCTCATGGAGGAAAGAATTGAGCTTGTAATGGAAGGCAAGCTGTACCGCGACTACAAAACAACCCTGCAGGAGATAGTCCAGAAGGACGGCCGCAGCGCCGTAACCTACAGAACGGTAAAGGAAGAGGGCAAGGAGCACAACCGCCGTTTCACGGTTGAGGTGCTTATAAACGGTGTGCCGAAAAACACCGCGACAGGTCACAGCAAGAAGGAAGCGGAGCAGGCGGCGGCAAGGGCGGCTATCATGGACATACGAAATGCGAAAGTATAATATACCGATTTTTGTGCCGCATAAGGGCTGTCCCTTTGACTGCGTATTCTGCAATCAGAACAGAATAACAGGTCATATTAAAGTAAAGGACGTAACGCCGGACGAGGTAACAGAAACGATTGAGGAATATCTCGCAACGCTTCCTAAGGAGAACCGCGCGGTGGAAACCGCATTTTTCGGCGGCAGCTTTACGGGCATACCTATGGAGGAGCAGAGCGCGCTTATGGAGCGCGTGCAGCCGTATATTGAGGACGGACGGATAGACGGAATAAGGCTTTCAACAAGACCGGACTATATCAGCCCTGAGATACTTGACAATTTAAAAAGGTATCATGTAACGACCATAGAGCTTGGCGTGCAGTCAATGGAGGATAGCGTATTAAAGGCGGCAAACCGCGGACACACGGCGCGGCAGGTGAAGGACGCGGTAAGGCTTATACGGGAATACGATTTTGATTTAGGCTTGCAGATGATGACCGGACTTCCCGGCGATACTCCGCAGCATTCAATCGAAACCGCAAGGCAGCTTACACCGCTCCGCCCCGACTGTGTGCGCATATATCCGACGCTTACGATAAAGGACACATATCTTGAAAAGCT
>JBJEIV010000200.1:0-2530 GCA_051877395.1 Candidatus Ornithomonoglobus sp. | reverse complement strand
TAATATTTTTCAGATCAATACAACATTTGCTTTTATATGCTTCATTATTATTGCTCTGTTTTGTCACTCTCGTACACAATGCCGAAACGCTCTCTTATATAAGCCTCAATAACATCGGCTGTTCCCTGAACACCGAGCTTGCTTGAATTTATCGAAAGGTCATAGCCTCTCGAATCGCCCCAGTGAAGGTCACAGTGATAGTTATGGTATGACTTACGCTTCTTATCCTTTGTCTTAATGAGGTTCTGCGCCTCGCGCTGTGAAAGATGGTACTTATTGCAGACCCGCTCAACCTTCTTATCATAGTCTCCGAGCACGAATACCGTTACAAGTCCCGGATGCCCCTTTAAAATCGCCTCCGAGCAGCGTCCCACGATAACAAAGGATTCGCCCTCTTCCGCCTTTTCGCGCATAAAGTCAAACTGCATCTCGCTTATTATATCCTCAGGCGAATTGCTGAAGCCTCTTACTGTTCTTGAAAACAATCTCGACTTCGGAGCCTCGTCAAACTGTTTAAGCATCTGGGCATTGCCGCTCTTTCTTTCCGCGATCAGGTCAAGAATATTATGGTCATAAAATCCGATCTTGAATCTGCCGGCAAGCTCCTCGGCAATCGCATAACCTCCGCTTCCGAATTCACGGCTCACTGAAATTATCAGCTGTTTCTCCATTATAAATCAAGCTCCTTTCATTAACAGTATCTTACAAATATAAATAACATTGAAACCACAAGCACGATCGCCGTAGCCGGCGCCGCAGCCATACAGTACTGCTTCCAGCCTATTGGGCGGCCTGCCTTAGCGCATACCGAGGTGCCCACAACATTTGCCGACGCGCCGATAGGTGTCGCGCTTCCGCCGACATCCGTACCCATTGAAAGCGCCCACGCAAGCGTGTTAAGCTGCGCTCCCGAGGCAAGTCCCTGAATAACAGGAACCATTGTGGCCGCAAACGGGATATTATCGACAAATGCGCTGGCAATCGCCGATACCCAGAGAATGATCGCAACCATTATGTAAAGATTACCTCCGCTGACCTTACCTATAAAGCCCGCGATCGCGTTAAGCACACCTGTCTGCTCAAGTCCGCCTACAACTATGAACAGTCCCACAAAGAACAGCGCCGTCTTATAGTCAACTCTCTTCATGATTTCGGGAATATGCTTTCCGGCTGCTGCAAGCGTTATAATTGATATGAATACGCCTATTGCCGCGACGGTGAGATGTGTGCTTGCGTGGGTTACAAGAAGAACGACCGCGCACAGGAATATGCACCAGCTTATTATAAAGCCCTTCTTATCCGTTACCGCGTCCTTCGGGTCGGGGTATGCAGACGGATTGACCTCTCCCTCCTTCTTTGAAAGCTCCTTTCGGAACACAAAGTAGAAATAGAAGATAACAAGTATCAGTGAAATTCCCGCCATGGCTCCTGTATTTGACAGGAAGTCAAAGAAAGAATAACCCATTGATGTTCCGATAATGATATTCGGCGGATCACCGCACATCGTAGCCGAGCCGCCCAGATTCGCGCAGAAGATTTCCGCAAGTATCATCGGTACAGGGTTAAATTTGAGAAGTCTTGAAAGCTCAATTGTTACCGCCGCAAGAAACAGGATAACCGTAATTGAGTCTATGAACATCGCAAGTATGCCCGACATTATCATAAAGGTTATGAAAATAGGCACCGTCTTATAGTGAACCAGCTTTGCAATTCTCAGGCAGAGCCATCTGAAAAAGCCTACCCTTGCCATTCCCTCAACCATTATCATCATTCCGACGATAAATATAATTGTAGCCCAGTTGATACCCGAGCTTTCCTCCGCCTCTGTGCTGTACCAGAAGCCCGCTGTAAAAATACTTCTGACATTGAGTGTCTCCATAACCGCCGAGCCGCTGTGCATTAACAGTCCGAATACAACTATCAGCGTGAGCGCGCCGCAGCCGAGAGTCACATAATGTCTTTCAAATTTGTCTAAAATGATCAGAACGAACATCGCGACAAAAATGATAATGGCAGCTATCTGTGCCATCATAACCACTTCCTTACCTTATCATATTGTTTATGCGCGGAAATTTCCGCACAGTTTCCTATTATAGCACACCCGCCCTGAATTTTCAAGCCGTTAAATCATTATTTTAAGTAAAATCCGAAAAAACTCCGGTTGACAGTATATTTTTAAAATGGTATAATTTATATATAATTAACAGGAGGAGAAAATATCTGAAATGGCAAAACAAATGAAGCTTTCAAGGCTTTTCAAACGATTTCTACCGTATTATAAAAAGCACCTCGGCGTGCTTATATTTGACCTTGTGTGCGCGTCGCTCACAACGGTGTGCGACCTTGTATTCCCTAAAATCGTAAGCGCAATCACCAACACGGGTATATACAGTCCGCAGCTGCTCACGATCGGGCTTATTCTGAAAATGGCGGCGCTGTATTTCGGACTGCGTCTGCTGGACGCTGCGGCGAACTTCTATATGCAGAATACAGGACACGTTATGGGCGCGAAAATCGAAACTGATATGCG
>JBJEIV010000199.1:0-2536 GCA_051877395.1 Candidatus Ornithomonoglobus sp. | reverse complement strand
TCCATGATACCGTCATGGTTATCGCTGATACCTATTTCCTTTTCCGAGCAGCACATGCCGTTTGACATATATCCCGCGAGAGGTCTCGGCGTAATCTCAATTTCACCGATTCTTGCTCCTACCTTTGCGAACGCGGTTTTCATTCCCACTCTTACATTGGGCGCGCCGCATACAACGTCTGTAAGCTGTCCGTCTCCCGCGTCCACCTTTAAAAGATGCAGCTTCTTTGAGTCCGGATGCGGCTCAACAGACTTGATTTCCGCTGCGACAACACCGCTTAAATCGCTGCCCTTGAAGAATATTTCATTTTCAACCTCCGCTGTTGAAAGTGAGAACTGATTTATAAGCTTTACCTTGTCAAGACCTGACAGGTCAACAAAATCAGAAATCCAATTCATTGATAAAAACATTTTGTTCTCCCCCTTTGCAGTTATTCATCGTCCGTGAACTGCGATAAGCTCTTTAAGTTACCGCTGTTGAGGTCACGGATATCCTTAACGCCGTACTTCATCATAGCCAGTCTTGTAAGACCGAGACCGAAGGCAAAGCCTGTGTATTCCTCAGGGTCAATGCCGCCCGCCTTAAGTACCTCAGGGTGGATCATGCCGCAGGGGCAAAGCTCCAGCCAGCCGCTGTGCTTGCATGACGGGCAGCCCTCGCCGCCGCAGATAAGACAGCTTATATCAAGCTCAAAGCCCGGCTCGACAAACGGGAAGAAGCCCGGACGAAGTCTTACCTTTATATCCTTCTTAAACACCTCCGAGAGCATTGTTTTCATGAAGTATATAAGGTTTGATATTGAAATGTTTTTGTCAACCATAACGCCCTCCATCTGGAAGAAGGTGTTTTCATGACACGCGTCGGTCGCCTCGTTTCTGAAGCAGCGGCCCGGGAATATCGCCTTGATCGGAACGCCGTCGTTTATAAGCGCGTCCTTATACTTTCTGTAAATGGCGTTCTGCGCCGCGGAGGTCTGCGACTTTAAGAGCTGACCGTTTGTAAGATAATATGTGTCCTGCATATCTCTTGCCGGATGGTGCTTAGGGATATTGAGCGACTCAAAGCACTCATAGTCCGTTACGATCTCACTGTAGTCCTCAACGGTAAAGCCCATTGACTTGAATATCTTCTCACACTCACGCTGAACAAGCGTGATTGGATGATAAGAGCCTCTCTCAAGGTAAGCCGGAATTGAAACGTCAAACCTCGGCATAGAGTTGATTTCTCTTTCAATCTCCTTTTTCTTTAGCTCCTCAGTCTTTTTTGAAATTGTGTCCGCCAGCTCTGATTTAAGTCTGTTGACTTCCTGTCCGAAGGTCTTTTTCTCCTCAGCGGAAAGGCTCTTCATGTTTTTAAGCAGACCCGTAACGCTGCCCTTCTTGCCAAGAAATTCAACTCTTATGCCGTCAAGCTCCTTAGCATCAGATACAGCCTTTAGCTTAGCGGCAAATTCCTGTCTTAATTTCTCTGTTAATTCTGACATATACTTTTCCTTTCTATAAATAATATTATTATTTTTTGCAAATAAAAAAGCCCGTTCCCAGAACAATCCGGGACGAGCATATGCCCGCGGTACCACCCGCATTCGGAAAAATTTCCGCACTCAAAACGCGTTTTCTGCGTGAACGCGCGTCACCCTGTTTAGCTCATAATGATTTTCACAGGCTGCTCCGATGCTGAAATTCACAAATACCGTCATAACGGAGGCTCACAGCCCATGACCTCCGCTCTCTTGTATGATAGGGTAAATGCTACTTACACACCTTCCTTGCACACACATAAATTGTATCACAATACATTTTACTTGTCAAGTTTTTTTCAAAAATTACTTCCGTTCCAGCCCCAGTCCGATACGGGATGATAGGTTACATAAACCGAAGAGCCCGGAATATCCAGCTCTTTTTCGTATATATCGCAGATCTGCGCTGTCATCTTATCGTAATCCGAGGATGAGGCGCTGCCGAACAGGCTGACCGAAACATACGCGCCCTTATCAAGCTTTTTGCCCGCCATCCACAAATCATAATTATCCTCGATTCCTATCATGAGATAGGTTTCCGTCTTGTGCAGAGTTGTAATCGCTCTGCCAAGCTCCAACTTGATTTTTTCTTTCTTTTCCGGTGTTACGTTCACCGTGATTTTTGAATCAATAAACGGCATTTTTATTCTCCTCTCATATACTTTAGTCTCATTCCCTATCCTTAACAAGCGCGTCGCGGATTTCCTCAAGCAGCTTGATGTCCGCCGGTTTTTCCGCAGGCGCCGCAGCTTCTACTTTTGTCTTTTCCATTCTGGCGCGCATTGTGTTTATGCCCTTGACAAAACAGAAAATAATAAACGCGAGAATTAGAAAGCTGATAATTGACTGGATGAAATTACCTATATTAATTTCAGTGCCCGGTATGATCCAGTTTGACATATTAAGCAGCTTGTTTGCCGCGTCCTCAGCGCCGACCTCGCCGGCAACAGCCTCTGTCCCCTTCTGAAAAAGCTTTGTGACGAGCGCTATCGCCGGAGTAATAATATCTCCGACAAG
>JBJEIV010000198.1:0-2540 GCA_051877395.1 Candidatus Ornithomonoglobus sp. | reverse complement strand
AACAAACGCTGAGGGTCACGGTCCGGCTTGGGCTAACTCACTCTTCGAGGATAACGCTGAGTTCGGTCTCGGTATGTTTGTTGCTCAGGATACAATCAGAACACAGACAATCGCTAAGGTTGAAAAGATAGCTGAAACAGACGCAAACGTTAAGGCTGCGTTTGATAAGTTCATCGAAACAAAGGATTGCAGCAAGTGCAACGCTGTTCCAGCACAGGAGCTTATTAAGGCAATCGCTAACGTTAACTCCGAGGACGCTAAGAACGTATTGGCTGACAAGGAGTATCTTGCTAAGAAGTCAATGTGGATCTTCGGCGGCGACGGCTGGGCTTATGATATCGGCTTCGGCGGTGTTGACCATGTTCTCGCATCAGGCAACGATGTAAACATTCTCGTATTCGATACAGAGGTTTATTCAAACACAGGCGGTCAGTCATCAAAGGCTACACCGACAGGCGCTATCGCAAAGTTCGCGGCTGCTGGTAAGGAAGTTAAGAAGAAGGACCTCGCTGCAATCGCTATGAGCTACGGCTACATCTATGTTGCACAGGTTGCTATGGGTTACAACATGCAGCAGTGCCTCAACGCTATAGAGGAGGCTGAAAGCTATCATGGTCCGTCACTCATAATCGCATACGCTCCGTGTATCAACCACGGTATCAAGAAGGGTATGGCAAAGGCTCAGACAGAGGAGAAGCTCGCAGTAGAGTCAGGTTACTGGCACTGCTTCAGATTCGACCCGCGTCTTGCTGCTGAGGGTAAGAATCCGTTCCAGCTCGATTCAAAGGCTCCGACTAAGGATTATAAGGAGTTCCTTGACGGTGAGGTTCGTTACAACTCACTCAAGAGAGCTAACCCGGCAAGAGCAGAGCAGCTCTTCGACAAGGCTGTTAAGAACGCTGAGGAGAAGTATGCGGCACTCGTTAAGAAGGCTGAGAAATAATTTCACAGTATTTATACTTGAATAAATAAAATAACCTCCCCGAAGCTTACGCAGCATCGGGGAGGTTTTTAGATATTTTCTTTTATTATGTATTCACAGAGCACAGCTTCTCATAGAAAGCAGCTTCAGCCGCATTAATATACGGACCTATCCATAAATAGCCTATTCCACAGGTCAGCGCTGCAAGCAAAAGCCAACCAATGAAACTAAATCTTAAACAGAATAAATGCCATTTATACCCATCCATCATTTCCTTTGAACGTCTTATTGCTTCTCCCGCCCCCACATCAGGATTATCATGCATTATGTATGGAGCCATTGCATAACTGTAGGATTTTATAATTCCCGGCACAATTAAAAGACATGTCCATAATATAAGGTATATTGAGCGCAGCAGTCCCATAAGAAATATTCTTCCCCATCTGTCAAAGCAGCTGAAAATATTTTTTATTGAAGCATCTTGTCTGCGGACAAGACGTAAATTAAATCCTGCATATCCAACTTCAACAGTAGAACCGATAATAAACCAAACAACACACAGAACCACCAATACCAAACCAATTGTTATCAGAACCAAAAACAACTCGTCTGAAATGCTGTTTACAACCGTATTCCAGCCACCGTTATTCCCAACGTAACCAGAGCCACCGGTGTTAAATGAATTGGTTGTCCCGCTCAACAGAGTGGCAATAAATCCCGTAATAACTGCCAATCCCCATTTGCCTCTTAAAGCATCACGCGCCTCATTTCTTAAATCCTTCGCTTCCATAAAAATCACTCCCTTGATAATTTTTCAATTTGTTTTGGTGCATAATAATTATATTATATAATACAAAAATTGTCAATGCGATTTCTGATATAAATTATTTTTTAACGGCAAACCTTTCAGTCACTTCCGCGGACACAATATATCTGCCAACAGTCAGAAGCTCTGCCTCGTTTCCGTTGATATACACTCTGCGTATTCCGTCCGCCTTGATTTTTACCGCAACTTCGGGATTTGCAGACACGGTAATACTGTCACCGTAAATATTCATTACACTGTCTTTTATCTCTATGCTTATATCCGGTATGGCTCGCGGACTTTCAAGCAATACTTCTCCGTTTTTTATAACACTCTTACCATCCGCGAGCATAATTCTGCCGCCCTCGGCATAGAACAGCTTTGCATCTGTTTTATAGATATCTCTGCCGTCGGTAAAGCATCCGTCACTGCTGCCCGTATGATTTACATAATACACGCCGTTAAGCGCGCCGCTGAGTTTTACCGCGCTTTGATAAGCTTGACTTTCAAGGTTGATTGCTTCAAGCTCCGGCGGCTCCTCTCCCGCTCTCTGCGGATATAAGACCGTGTCAAGCTTAACCGCTTTGCCTGTCTTTAAATATGACGCGTAACTGCTCACTGCCGCAAGTCCGTAATTTGCGCTGTGGAAGCCGTCAAGTATTTCAGCCTTTACTCCCGCGCTTACTACCGTTATGTTCGCTTGGTTATTAAACGCTGTCTGCACTTTTCCTCCGTCCGCCTTTGCGTTGGCTGACGGCATAAAGTGCCAGTTCTGGCGGTACTGATGATTTTCTGAACTCTCAATATGATCAG
>JBJEIV010000197.1:0-13048 GCA_051877395.1 Candidatus Ornithomonoglobus sp. | reverse complement strand
CCATAGTTATGCAGATTGTAGGCTTTTTTGTTTTGTTTTTTGGGGAAACTCAAACTTAAAGCACATTTAACAAAAACGATAATTATTACCGATATTTAGTATTGACATGCAATTTTCAATGTGATAAACTTAAAACGAGGTGATTTAGAAAATGACACGAAAGGAAAGAGCGGCGCTCATTATGGAAAAGCTCGAGGATGTTTATCCCGATGTTGAGTGCTCATTGAATTACAGCACACCGCATGAAATGCTGATCGCGACACAGCTTTCGGCGCAGTGCACGGACGCGCGGGTGAATATAGTTACGGAAAAGCTGTTTGAGAGGTATAAAACCGTTGATGATTTTGCGGAGGCGGATTATGACGAGCTGTGCGAATATATACGCTCTGCGGGTTTTTACCGCAATAAGGCGAAGAATATAATCGAATGCTGCAAAAGAATAAGGGATGTGTATAACGGCGAGGTTCCGGGCACAATGGAGGAGCTTCTGACGCTTGCCGGAACCGGGCGGAAAACCGCAAATCTTGTTCTGGGCGATATTTTCGGCAAGCCCGCCATTGTTGTTGACACGCACTGCATAAGGCTTACAAACCGCATGGGGCTTACAACAAATGACGATCCGGTTAAAATTGAAACGGACTTAAAGAAAATAATTCCGCCGGAGGCAGGCTGTCATTTCTGCCACCAGCTTGTGGCGCACGGCAGAGCGGTATGCACGGCGAGAAAGGCGAACTGCGCGGAATGTAATTTAAACGAGGTGTGCAAAAAGGTCGGACTTGACAAGAAAAAGAAATAAAGCTTGGGCGGATATAAGCGGAACGGAGCCGGGAAGGCTCCGTTATCATTTTGCCGTGATGCTTAAAATGGTATATTCATCGGTTAGAGCGTCCTTCTGCACAACCGCCTCAGTATAGTAAAACAAAAGCTCGTCCGCGTTTGTGCTGCCGATGTTCATTGTGAAAGGCTCTGTTTCCTTGCTGTATGCCTTTCCGTCAAAGTTGTCTGATACCTCAACCTGATAGGTTACCTGATTTTTGCTCAATGCCTTTGACAGGCGGGAGGTCTCGGTGACGCGTCCGAGAACGGTGTAGGCGTCATGTTTTTCTGTGAGAGTAGTTTTGTAATCCCGTCCGCTTTTTCCGTCCATAATTGAATATGCGGGATTTACACTGTTGTAGCTTACCTCAACCAGCGGTACGCTGAGCGCATTGTATATGAGAACCGCGGCAAGCTCTCTTGTTATTTCGGTATTATTTGACGCTCCCGAAATGTTTTTTGTTATTCCGAGAGTGCTGCCGTAGGTTATGTAGCCTGCCGGCCATCCTCCTTTATTTTCCGCATAGACGGCATAGCCTGTGACGCTTACAAGCATTTTGACCGCCTGGGCGTATGTAACGGTATCGTCCGGCCCGAAATGAGTATCATCATAGCCGTTAATAAATCCGTTTGCAGCGCCGGTCTGTATATAACCGGCAGCCCAATGCTCCTTCGAATCCTCAAAATCGGTAGTCGTGAGGCTGTTTGCAACGTTCTCCTGACCGATCATATTGATAACCATTTTTGTAAATTCCGCGCGGGTAACCTTATCTGACGGATTGAAATATCCGTTTTCATCGCCCTCGACTATTCCGAGAGCGGAAAGCAGATTTACCGCTGTATAACAGCCGTCTGTTTCAGACACATCGGGAAATACGGCAAATGCGGTTGAAGCTCCAACTGTGATTGCCAGAGCGGCAGCCGCTGAAACTAATTTTTTAAATGTATTTTTCATAGTTAGAACACTCCCTTCTATATATAAAACGATTTTAAGGGTAAAAAGGTTGCATTAAATTTATAAAATCTTATAAAAATCGGGATCGCATCATGTTAAAGATACAATCCCGATGTATATCAAACTATTTCAGCGCCCGACTGAATATCATTGAGCGTTGTAAGAACGGTAAGCTTGCCGTCATGCTCCGCCGAAAGGATCATGCCGCAGGAGTCAAGCCCCATCATCTTTCTCGGCGCAAGATTTGCGATGAATATCACATTCTTGCCGATAAGCTCCTCGGGATCATGATATGCCTTTATGCCGGAAAGAATCTGTCTCTTATCGTTTCCTACCTGCAGGGTAAACCTTAAAAGCTTCTTTGACTTCTTGACAGGCTCGCATTCAAGTACCTTTCCGACTCTTATATCAAGCTTTTCCCAGTCCTCAAAAGGAATATTCTCCTTGTAAGGCGCGATCTCTATCTTTGGTTCCGCGTTTGCTTCCATTTCCGCTGCCAGCTCCTCTAATTTCTTTTCCATATCTATTCTTGCGAACAATACCGCGCCTTCGCCGACCTTTGTGCCAGACTTTGTTGTTCCGAAGCTCGTTGTGCTCTCATATGAAAGGTCTGTCGCGCCGATCTGCTCCGCGATTTTCTGCGCCGTTTCGGGCATATAAGATGTGAGGAGCGCCGCAATGATTCTGATAGTCTCAACGAGATTGTAAAGCACGGTGCCGAGTCTCGGCTTTGTTTCATCACTCTTTGCGAGTATCCACGGTGTTGTTTCGTCGATATACTTGTTCGCGCGGTTTACAACCCTCCAGATTTCGTCAAGGCTGTCCGCAACGCGGAAGGTTGCCATCTTCTTTTCAACCGCCTCAATTGCTCCGGTTGCTGTGCTGATAAGGTCGTCGTCAAACTCGCCCGTAGTGTTGTTTTCCTGAATAACGCCTCCGAAATACTTGTTTACCATTGCGACTGTTCTTGTAACGAGGTTGCCCAGAGTGTTTGCAAGGTCGCTGTTGTAGCGGCTTATGAATACCTCATATGTGATCGTACCGTCCTGCGCAAACGGCATTTCGTGAAGCATATAGTATCTTACAGCGTCAACTCCGAAATGGCGCACCATATCCTGAGCATATATAACGTTGCCGCGTGATTTGCTCATCTTTTCCTCACCGAACAGCATCCACGGATGACCGAATACCTGCTTCGGCAGCGGCTCGCCAAGCGCCATAAGCATGATCGGCCAGTAGATCGTGTGGAATCTTAAAATGTCCTTGCCGATGATATGAACATTTGCCGGCCAGTATTTCTTATACAGCTCGCCTGAGCCGTCCACATCATAGCCCAGAGCTGTGATATAGTTTGAAAGCGCGTCTATCCATACATAGATAACGTGACCCGGGTCGAACTCTACAGGAATACCCCATGTAAAGCTTGTGCGCGAAACGCAGAGGTCCTGAAGTCCCGGCTTTATGAAGTTGTTGAGCATCTCATTCTTTCTCGATTCCGGCTGAATGAAATTCGGATTCTGCTCAATATAATCCTCAAGCTGCTTTTGGTACTTTGACATTTTGAAGAAGTAAGCCTCCTCCTTTGTCTTCTGAACCGGTCTGCCGCAGTCAGGACAGTTGCAGCCGTCCTTGAGCTGCGTTTTTGTCCAGAAGGACTCGCACGGAGTACAGTACCAGCCTTCATATTCGCTCTTGTAAATATCGCCCTGGTCGTAGAGCTTTTTGAAAATCTTCTGAACAGCCTTTACATGGTGGTCGTCAGTCGTTCTGATAAAGCCGTCATAGCTTACGTTTAGCATATCAGCGATGCCGCGGATCTCTCCGGCGATTTTATCAACATGCTGCTGCGGCGTTATGCCCGCAGCTTCCGCAATTTCCTGTATCTTCTGACCGTGCTCATCCGTGCCTGTGAGGAAATAGACATCCTTTCCGATGAAACGGTTATGTCGTGCTATTGCGTCCGATAAAACGATCTCATAGGTGTTGCCGATATGAGGTGTTTTTGAGGTATACGCAATGGCGGTTGTAAGATAAAATTTTTCTTTTTCCATTGTGTTCTCCTTTTTGTTCACAGCGGCAGCCGCGCCGCCGTGAAAGTTTATTTTGTTATAGTGTCAAGATAATGTATAAACAGCTTTATTTCATTGATTATGAAATTAAAGAACTGCTTAAAAATCTTTATAATTCTGTCAAATAATCCGACCTTATAGAAGCTTACGATTATCATAAGCAGTATAGGGCCTATAAGCATTCCGATGATGCCCCACCAGCGGTAGCCGATATACATTGAAACCAAAGTAACAAGCGGATTCATTCCCATTCTGTCGCTCACAAGCTTAGGCTCGAGGATCCTTCTCAGCAGTATCACCGCAAGCCATACAAGAAGGTAGCCTATGCCCAGTCTGAGATTGCCGTATATAAAGTATATAACGGACAGCGGAAGGAGCGTAATACCGCTTGCGAATACAGGCAGCGCGTCAAGTATTGCCCTAGCCGCCGCAACGACGAGCGCAAAAGGCGCCTGCAGAAGCGCTAAAACGACAGCAATCAGGATGAATATGATAAACATAAGAATCACCTGCGCTTTTACATAGCCGCCGAGATATGTCCTGCATTCATTACGGAAATCCGTCAGTCTTTGGATAATCCCAGGTCCCAGCGCTTTCCTTATTCCTCTGTCAAGCGACTCCTGCTGGGAGACCATAAAAAACAGCGACAGAATGAATATGATAGTCCATATAACTCCGCCGGGCAGGGATTTTGCAAAATCCTGCGCATTGTTCACAACCTCGATATTTGACATGAAGTTCTGCAGCTGCACCGTGAAGCTGTCCGAAAGACTGTCTATAGCGCTGCGCAGCGAATCAGGCATATCAATATAAAGCCTGTTCCATTTCATATTGAAGCTTTCCCAGTTCCTTTGCAGCGTGTCAAAAATTACCGGCCACTGAGCGTACAGGTTTTTAAGCTCATCAAAGAGCTTACAGCCTATAACTCCGATTATTGCTGTCAGTACCGCAAGTGTGACTATAATTACCATGACAACAGAAGCGAAGCGGGGAAGCTTCAGCCTCTTTTGCAGCTTATCCGCAAGCGGATTTATCAGCCGTGATATAATAAACCCGAAGATAAACGGGGAAAACAGGCTGAATAAATACAAAAACGCTCTCAGAACAGGCCGCCCCGCAAAAAAGACAAGCACGCATAAGCCGACGATAGTTCCCAGAACAACGAGCAGCTTTTTTATATTTGCGGTAATCTTCATACAAATCACCCCTTTAAGCGGAGATTATTCGGCATTGCCCTTTTCAAGGAATTTATCCATAAGAGTATAGCCCTTTTCAACGTAAACACCCGTCTGTCTGCCGTTATTCTCCGTATAATCAAGCCCCGAGCCGCCCTCTGTATTTCTTGAATCGTAAATTACATACGGAACAGGGTCGCTTACATGTGTCTTAAGGCTGATCGGTGTAGGATGGTCGGGCATAATGAGCATTCTGTAATCAATGCCTCTCTTTTCAAGCTCTTCTTTGAGGAACTTAACCACTGTATTATCTATTGTCTCAACGGCAAGCTTTTTCTTTTCCGGCTTGCCCTGGTGACCCATTTCGTCCGGCGCCTCCATGTGGATGTATACGAAGTCACTGCCGCCAAGAATCGCGTCAAGCGCTGCCTGAGCCTTGCCCTCCCAGTTTGTTTCGCAGTTGCCTGTGGCTCCGGGAACGTCGATGGATTCCATACCGGCGCACTTTGCGATGCCCTTTATAAGGTCAACGGCTGAAATAACCGAGCCTTTAAGACCGTACTTTTCATAGAAGTTACCTACAGACGGCTTTGTGCCCTCGCCCCATACCCAGATCGATGTTGCCGGGTTAAGACCTTTTTCAACTCTTGCCTTGTTTACAGGGTGCTCTTTTAATATCTTCTCCGACGCCTTCATCATTTCAAGAAGCTTTTCGGCGCCGTCGCCCTTCGGGAGATACTCGCCTACGCGCCTGTCCGAAATGTCATGCGGGGGAGTAAGCGAAACATTAGTTGAGCCGCCGTTCCATACGCATAAGTGGCGGTAGCTGATGCCCGGATAGAACTTAATTGCGTCCGTGTCAAGCTCTCCGGCAATTGCCTGCATAAGCTGTGTGCTTTCCTCTGTGGTGATTTCGCCCGATGAGTAGTCAAGCATTGTCTTATCCTCATAATTTTCCTCATCAGAGAGAGTAACGAGATTTGTTCTGAAGGTTACGTCGTCATCCTTCATCTCAACGCCGATCGATGCCGCCTCAAGCGGTGAACGGCCTGTGTAGCACTTCTTTGTATCATATCCCATAACCGAGAGGTTTGCGACATCCGAGCCCGGCTTCATGCCGTCCTGGACTGTCTTGCACATTCCAAGCTCGCCGTGGCGGGACATATAGTCGATAGTCGGCTTATCCGCTACCTCAAGAATGGTTTTTCCGTCAAAATAATCGACCGGATAATCCGCCATTCCGTCTCCTAAAATAACAATATACTTCATCTTTTTTCTTCCTTTCTTATATATCACCAATGGAACTTAGTCAGCTGTCCCAGGTTTTTTAAGTTTTCAAAGCCCATTTGACGCATTGCCTCGTAGACCACGACAGCAACCGCGTTCGAGAGGTTAAGGCTTCTCGCGTCGGGAATCATCGGGATTCTTATGCAGCGCTCCTCGTGGGCGTATAAAAGCTCCTCCGGCAGCCCCGCATCCTCTCTGCCGAACAGGAGATAATCATTATCCTTAAATTCCGCGTCAACATATGTATGCCGCGCCTTTGTGGTGGCGTAATGGTATCTCGCGTCCTCGGAGGCGGTCTTTTTAAAGAAATCCTCTAAATTTTCGTAAAACCGGACATTGAGCAGATCCCAGTAGTCCAGTCCCGCGCGCTTCATTTTTTTATCGTCAATCTCGAAAGCCATAGGCTTTACTATATGCAGTCCGCAGCCGGTAGCGGCGCAGGTGCGCGCGATATTTCCGGTATTCTGCGGTATTCTCGGTTCAACAAGAACCACATTAAACATCTGTATTCACCTTCAAATTATTTAAGAAATTTTATCATAAATTTATTGAGCAGCGGACGCTTTATTACAACCGCGCTCTTAGGGCAGAGCTCCTGACAGCAGAAGCAGCGTATGCACTTAGCTTTATCGATAACAGGTCTGCCCGAGTCCATGCTTATCGCATGCGGCGGACAGCAGCGCGCGCATTCGCCGCAGCGTATACAGTTATCATATTTTATCTCAGGCTTTGAAGCGAGCTTGTTTACAAGCATTGCGTTCAGCGCCGGAGGAAGGTTTATAAGCTTTAAGAGGTTAAAATGGCTCTGCGGCTTAATAAAATCAGTTATTCTGACCGATTCAATGCTTTCACCTCTTATATCAAGCTCCGCCGCCGCTTCCGGGGCGTGTCCGCGCTCCGCGGCGATCCTTACTGTGTCAACCTCCTCTGGTTTATAGTCAATAACGGAGCTTGCCGCAAGGTCAAGAGCGTACGGATTCGCGCTTGCGAGGACAAGGCCGATAAACCTGTCCTTGCCCGAGGTGGGGCCGTCGCCCTCCATTCCGACAATTGCGTCCATAATGCTCAGTGTCGGCTTGACGCGCTCGCAAAGGTCAACGAGCATCGAGCAGAACGCCTGTCTGTCATCAAGACGAAAGTGCATTTCAGCCTTGTAGGTTCCGGGAATCACACCGAACAGGTTCTTTACCGCGCCCGTATAGCTTGTCATTGCATGTGTCTTTAATTTGGGAAGCGAGATAATAACATCCGCTTCAAGGATAGGGTTTATTATGGGCATTTTCTTTATAGTATGTCCCTGTGGGTGCTCAACCTCGGTAAAGCCTGTGTCAAAGTTAAGCGCGGCATTTGTGCCTTCAACCGCCTTTGTAACTCCGCAGGAGTGGTAAATCGCGTTCAGCATTGCCCTGTTATAAGGACCTCCGGGACTCTCGGCAATCGTCACAATACCGCCCGCCTCCTCAACCGCGCATATAACGGCATGGAGGAAATCGGTATTGGTAGTAACCGAGCTGTCGGGGCGTTTTTTTGAAACAAGGTTCGGCTTGATAACGACCTTATCGCCCTTGTGAACAAATTTTCCTATACCGCCGATAAGGTTCAGAGCCTCATCAATCCCCTCGCGGCATTTATCGTAGCTGTTACATCTGACTATTGAAACCGTTTTATCCATGTCGCCCTCATTTCAACCGAAAATACTTAATATACCTATTCTATCATATTATAGCATATACCAAAGCTATTTTCAACCGTAAAATTAACAAAAAAATCGACAAAACAGAAAAAACGATCAATTGATGGAAAAGCATAGAAAAAATCAATTATTTTTTCTTGACAGCTTCCGGAAATAGTAATATAATTATAATAATATAATATGAAAGGATGATTCTTATGAATAAAATATTTAAGCTTGGATTGACATCTATTCTGTCAATGTTTTTTTGTACAGCCACAGTTCATGCCGCAGACAATATAAAATTCACATGTGTACAGGCATATAATGGAGCTACATATACTTGCGCAGATACATACTGTGTAGGAGAAATAACGGCAAGTGATGTGAGGACATTGCCCAAAACAGTGACAAATATGGGATGCATTTATAATTTTGCAATTTACTATGATAAAATTTACTATATCACCGGAGGAGAAGGTTCAAGCGATGTGCTCGGCTATATTTACAGATGCAACCTGGACGGCTCAGGCAATGAATTGATTGCAAATGATGCGGATGCCTTGGGAAATCTGTTTTTATCCGACGGTTGTTTATACTATAGTGTTTTTAATGATTATGATAATTGGTACGGAAGAAATTTGCGCGGCGGTATAATGAAAATTAATCTTAATACAGGAGCTTACGGCAGAATAGTTACCGATAGCGAGTCGTATATAATAAATGTATTGGATGATAAAGTGTTCTATTATGTTGATGGGAATTATCATCTTATGAATGCGAATGGCGCATATATAGGAAGAATTTCTGAATATGATGTAGAAGTTGCATCAGATGCGATTTCCGGCTGTACGGCATATGCCGGCATTGACGGTGAAATATACGCATTTGACTGGAATTGGAATGCAAGATGGATTGGTTCTGCTGTACGGTATGTGAACGGGAATCAGACTTATGATACATGCTTCGTAGAAAATGTAACAGGCGGATATATATATTATCTTGTGTCATTTTTTAATCCTGTCTTGCAATATAGTACAGTTCCCGATGTAGCTATGTACAGAATGCCTGTCAACGGAGGAAGCAGTACTCTTGTGGCAATGTGGTATGTATCATAACCGGATATGCTGATTGCTTATGAATCCCTCATACCTGTAAATTTACGGTTATATGCCTGCTTCCGCGCGTAAGATTTTATTGACAATATCGGAGAATTTATGTATAATGTAAATAACATGAAAAGGAGATAAAATCTTATGAATAAGAAAATAATATCAATATTATCAGCTACTGCTCTGATGAGCGCAGCGATGCCGTGGGCGCTTGCGGCAAATTCAGATTTTGCGGGCGGGGTATATTCATCAACAGATATAAGCGGCATAGGTACGGCAAAGCTTACTATATATTCGTGTGATAACAGTACAATAACAGCGGGCTTTGAACGCACGGATTCAAAGGGGAGGGTCCTGACCTTTGTATGCGACCCCGGCACGGTAAGCGGAAGCAGCGCAAGCATACCGTTTACCATGACCGCGTCAGGCGTGACCTATTACGGCTACATAAGCCTGACTCTCAACGGAAACGGTGACGGTGTGACGATCAATACAAACGCGACAAATTACGGCTCCGTGTTTAACGGCTATCTGCCGAAAACCGCTAATGTAAACGGCGCCGCCGCGGTACAGACAGCGCCTGCGGCAGCAAATACATCAGCGAGCGCAACAGCGGCTCCCATATCGGAGGATATAACAATCAACGTAAACGGTGAAAAAATGAATTTTACCGAGGACGCAAAGCCGGTAATTATTGAAGATCATACATATGTGCCGCTCAGAAGCGTATTCGTCAGCATGGGTATAAATGTTTACTGGGACGAGTATTCAATGTCCAGCAGACTGCATGAGCAGCTTATAACATGCACAAAGAACGATAAAATTCTTCAGTTTGCACGGACGCTGAATGTGGAAGGAACGAACGTGTGGACGTTAAGGGAATGGGATAATGCCTTCACCGATTCGTCAGGTTATACAGAGATCAATGCGGAGGAATATCAGCCGGTTTTAAAGGGCGAATCCTCATATGTGCCTATAAGAGTAATTTCCGAGGCAATGGGAGGCACAGTAAACTGGGACGAGGCGACAAGGACCGTTGACATAACCTGTGATACCGGCAATGCATACCGAAAGTCTGCGGAAGAAATCGCGGGCATGGAGGATTTTTTAAAGGAGAACGCAAGAGCCTTTATAGACGAGGAAATTATAGTGGTGGACGAGGTCAGAACTCCATATTTCACCTCTGATAAAAAGTTCTATAAATTTAAGCTTCAGGACGGAGACGGGACGGTTACCGTCAGAGTGTTTAATGACGGAACAACGGAAAATATTGAATGAACATCAAAAGGCTGTGTCAGACCTCTGAATGAGTTCTGATACAGCCTTTTTTCAATCATATTATATCACCATGTGCGTGATTTCATTTCCTTAAACTGTCCTACGGTGGAAACGTGGGCATTAAGACCGCCGTCCACAGTAACAACCTGTCCTGTGAAATATTCGCTTTCATCAGAAGCCAGATAGACGCACATATTTGCAATATCCTCCGGCTTTCCGTAGCGGTTTACCATGATGTTGTTTAAGAAAATATCCTTTAACGCCTGAGGTACGCGCGCTTCATTTTCCGGTGTAACAATCAGACCCGGACGAACGCAGTTGCAGCGGATATTATCCTTGCCGAACTGCAGAGCGGTATACTGTGTCAGCATATCAATACCCGCCTTCGCGCAGGCGTAAGCTGTTGAGCCTAAGTCTCCGGAGCATGACGCCATAGAACCGATGTTGATAACAGAGCCGCCGTTATTTTCTTTCATATACGGCAGCGCGCATTTTGTAGCGTAAAACGTTCCGCGTAAATCGCTTTGGAAAATGTTATCCCACATTTCAAGCGTAAGCTCATCCACGCGTCCGTCCTTTAAAGCCACATTTGCGGCATTATTTACCAAAACATCAATTTTGCCGTATTTTGCGGCGGTATCTTCAAATAAGGCTTCAATGCTTTCCACCGAGGTGATATCCATAAAATGATACCAAGCCTCACCGCCGTCCTTGACAATACTGTCAACTACAGCCTGTCCTTTTTCCGCGCGGCGTCCGCAAACGACAACCTTTGCTCCCTCTGCGGCAAAAAGCTTTGCAATTCCCACGCCTATACCGCTTGTTGATCCGGTTACAACCGCGACCTTTCCTCTAAGTCTTTCCATTGTGTAAATCCTCCCGTTAAATTATTATAAGCCCAGAGCCTCTTTTGCAAGCTTATCCGCCATGTCGTTATACTTATCTCCCGAATGTCCCTTGACCTTTATAAATCGTATATCGACCTTTGTTTTTGCCCAATCGTAATATGCCTTGTAGGCGATTGTGCCGGTCTTATTTGTTTTCCATGCGCCGGTGCACCAGCATTCGATACCGGCGTAATCGTAGTATATATCAAGCTTTTCAATGCCATTTTCAACACAGTAGAGCATAGCTTCTTGCGCGCCCTTGATTTCTCCCGCAACATTGCGCATCTCGGCAAGCTCCGGATCTTGAAAGGCTTCATTTTTAGTAATCGTTTCACCGTTATAAAAAAGCACCATACCGTATGAAAAGCGCTTATCGCGCTGATTGTAGCTACCGTCAACATATGCGACCGCCGCTCCCTCGCGCGGGCTTGTGTCCTGCGCGCCGCCTGTGATGAAAGCCTCAGCCTCCTCAAGTGTTTCAAAACCCTTGAAGGCCGCGCCCTTAAAGCCTGTGACCTGACGCTGACATTCCGCCCATGTTTTAAAAATTCCTGTTTGTCTGCCGTTTTTTACGGCATAAAATTTCTTTGCCATATTTAAACCGTTATTATCCTTATATCATTAGATTGCAGAGCGTCGTTCCATTCCCTGTCAAGCCTTATATCGGTTATAAACGTATCAATTCCTCCAATCGAAGCGATAACCGGAATACCCTTTCTGCCGAGCTTGCTGTGGTCACAGAGAAATATTACGGAATCGGATGCCTCCATCATAGCGCGCTTTATTTCCGCCTCGTCCTCCGACACTTCAACCATACCGCGCGACAGCGTAACTCCCTGACATGAGAAGAAAAATTTATTTGCCACAAGATTTTCTCTTATCATTCGCTCCGCAAACCGCCCGACATATGACATATTTCGAGTGTTAAGGCGTCCGCCCGTGCATATGAGCTTAATATTTTCGCAGTCGCTGAGCTCCGCTACAACGTTGACCGAGTTGGTTATAACCGTAAGCCCCTGCTTGTCCTTTATGCTGCGGGCAAGGTAGAGCGATGAGGTGCTTGCGTCAAGAAATATTGTTTCACCGTTTTTTATCATGTTCGCGGCGCGTATGCCGATTTTATGCTTTGCCTCAGCGTTTACAACGTCACGCTCCTTAACTCCAAGCTCTGAGCCGGAGCCGCCGGAAAGTGTTGCGCCGCCGTATGTGCGGACAAGTATGCCCTGCTTTTCAAGCTTTAAGAGATCGCCGCGGATTGTCTCCGGAGTAACGTCAAAAAGCCTTGAGAGGTCAGTAACAAGAACGCTTTTATTTTCGTTTATCAGCTCTTCAATTTTAGACCTACGTTCAACCGCGAGCATATTATTCACCCTTTCCGGCTCTGATCGCCTCCGGCAGATCGAGATCTCCGGTGTAGAGCGCGCGGCCTGTTATAACGCCCTCAACGCCTGTGGGAACAAGCGCCTTAACGTGTTCGAGCTTGCCTACTCCGCCGGACGCTATAACATTAACGTTTACGTTTTCAACCATTTCCCTCATTGCGCTAACATTCGGACCCGCAAGAGTGCCGTCCGTTGCAATGTCTGTATATACGATCGTTTTAACTCCCAAATCAGCCATTTTCCGCGCAAATTCAACCGCTTTAAATTCCGAGGTCTTTTCCCAGCCCTCAATCGCGACCATGCCGTCCTTAGCGTCAATTCCGATAACGATCCTGTCTCCGTATTTCTCAACGGCTTCTCTTACAAATTCAGGATTTGAAACCGCCTTTGTGCCGATTATAACGCGGTCGATACC
>JBJEIV010000196.1:0-2558 GCA_051877395.1 Candidatus Ornithomonoglobus sp. | reverse complement strand
TTCAATAGGCAAGGACAGCTCGGTCATGCTGCACTTGGCTATGAAGGCATTTTACCCGGAAAAGCCGCCGTTTCCGTTTATGCACATAGATACGACATGGAAGTTTAAGGACATGATAAAGTTCCGCGATGATACCGCAAAAAAGCTCGGTATACAAATGCTCGTATATTCAAACGAGGACGGTATAAAGCGCGGAATAAACCCGTTTGACCACGGCGCGGCATACACCGATATAATGAAAACGCAGGCTTTAAAGCAGGCGCTTACAAAGTACGGCTTTACAGCGGCGTTCGGCGGCGGCAGACGCGACGAGGAAAAATCTCGCGCAAAGGAGCGTATTTTCTCCTTCAGAAACGAGGCGCAGGCATGGGACCCGAAGAACCAGAGACCGGAAATGTGGAAGCTTTACAATACAAAAATCAATAAGGGCGAGAGCATCCGTGTGTTTCCGATCTCAAACTGGACGGAAAAGGACATCTGGCAGTACATAAAGCGTGAGAATATTGACATAGTTCCTCTTTATTTTGCCGAAAAGCGCCCTGTTGTTGAGCGCGACGGAAATATCATAATGGTTGACGACGACCGTTTTCCGTTAAAGTCTGGTGAGGTGCCGGAGTATAAGTCGGTGCGTTTCAGAACACTCGGCTGCTATCCGCTTACAGGCGGCATAGAGTCCACAGCGTCAACCCTTGATGAAATTATTGAGGAAACATTAAGCTCCGTATCCTCTGAAAGAACCTCGCGTGTAATAGACAACGAGGCGGCAGGCAGCATGGAACGCAGAAAGAGGGAGGGTTATTTCTAAAATGAAAGGCTTATTGAAATTTATCACCTGTGGAAGCGTTGACGATGGAAAATCAACGCTTATCGGACATATATTATATGACGCAAAGCTTCTGTACGCTGATCAGGAAAAGGCGCTGGAGCTTGACAGTAAGGTCGGCAGCCGCGGCGGCGCGATCGACTATTCGCTGCTTCTGGACGGTCTTATGGCGGAGCGTGAGCAGGGAATTACCATAGACGTGGCATACCGTTACTTTACGACCGACAACCGCAGCTTTATCGTGGCGGATACTCCGGGACATGAGGAGTACACAAGAAACATGGCGGTGGGCGCGTCCTTTGCGGAGCTTGCCGTAATTCTTGTGGACGCGTCACAGGGTGTTCTGGTACAGACAAGACGTCACGCTAGAATATGTAAGCTTATGGGCATCCGCTGTTTTGTATTCGCGGTTAATAAAATGGACCTTATCGGATACGATGAAAAGCGTTTCCGCGTTATTGAAAAGCAGATAGCGGAGCTGAAGGCTGAGCTTGCGCTTGAAAATGTAAAAATCATTCCGCTTTCGGCAACAGAGGGCGATAATGTAACGGTGAAGTCAGAGAATATCCCGTGGTATGACGGTGAGCCGCTTTTGGAATATCTTGAAAATGTTGACGTCAGCACGGAAAACGAGGAAAACGGATTCTATATGCCGGTACAGAGAGTATGCCGTCCCGACCATACCTTCCGCGGCTTCCAGGGACAAATCGAAGCCGGAGAAATCAGTGTCGGCGACGAGATAACAGCGCTGCCCAGCAACGAAAAGGCTCATGTCAAGTCCATACTTGTGGCATACACGCCCGCGGAAACAGCGCATAAGGGACAGCCGGTAACGATCACTCTCGATAAGGAGGTGGACGTATCCCGCGGCTGCGTACTGATAAAGGAGGCGGATATCGCAGTATACAAAAAGCTTACCGTATCGCTTTTGTGGATGGATGACGATCAGCTGACCGCAGGCAAGGATTATCTTGTAAAGCTCGGAACAAAGACAATTGCGGGTGTTGTTACAAAGATAAACTATGCGATTGATGTAAATATAGGCGCCCACACGCAGGTTGACACCTTGGGAAAAAACGGTATTGCGGTATGCGAAATCCTTCTCACAGAGGGAATCGCGGCGGATAAATTTGAAAGCCACAAGACACTTGGCGAGCTTATTCTTATTGACCGTGTAACCAACATGACCTCCGCCTGCGGAGTTGTCGAGGAGGTGTCGCAGAAGGCGGGCGCGGCGGATAAGGCATCGTTTGAATATGACGGTATAAAGGCGCGCGGTGATATTTTTGAGGAGTTCTATTATGATCTTGAAAGTCTGTCGGTGCTGAAATACAGCCCTGCCGGACATACATATACCGTAGGCGATGAAATACCTGTTGAGGGTGAAAGCTATAAATATCCCGAAAGCTTTGATATTATCGTGCTGCGAGACAGAGTTGCGGTAAAAGTAAGAAACAAGAAAATTACGGAAATCCTTCCGCGGGACAGCTACAGCTACGGCGGTGTTCCGCTTATAAACGGCCGCGGCTTTGATATACGGGTTTCGTCACAGGAGGATGTTGAACGCTTCTTAAAAGAATATGAGAGAAAAAACGGCAGCGAGGAATTTTTCTCAAAATGGATGAGCTTTGATACCTACAGAAAGGTAGTATTGCATTAAAATTATAACATGGGATGTATCAAAACTAAATTATTGTTTGCTTGCCTCCCTCCGAAGCCGCAAGCGGCGTCGCAG
>JBJEIV010000195.1:0-2572 GCA_051877395.1 Candidatus Ornithomonoglobus sp. | reverse complement strand
GAATATAAATAGTAAATTTGAAAATTTAAAAAATTATATTAAAAGCCTTGAAAGTGTTGCTGTTGCTTTTTCAAGCGGTGTTGATTCAACCTTTCTTTTAAAAACGGCTAAAGAGGTTCTTGGTGATAAGGTAACAGCAGTAACAGCAAGTTCTTGTTCTTTTCCTAAAAGAGAATTAGAGGAAGCAAAAGACTTTTGTGAAAAAGAGGGCATAAAGCATATAATAGTGGAATCAGAGGAGCTTAACATTGAGGGGTTTTCTAAGAATCCGAAGAACCGCTGCTATCTTTGCAAGACAGAGCTGTTTCAGAAGATGCGTAATGTGGTCGAAGCTATGGGGATTGAAAACATCGCCGAAGGCTCAAATACAGACGATAACGGAGATTACCGTCCCGGACTTATTGCCGTAAGGGAGCAGAACATAAAAAGCCCGCTGAGGCATGCAGACCTCAATAAGACTGAAATAAGGCAGCTTTCAAAGGAACTGGGACTTGACACATGGAATAAGCAGTCGTTTGCCTGTCTGTCGTCAAGATTTGTCTATGGCGAAACCATAACAGAGGAGAAGCTGGGAATGGTTGACAAGGCGGAGCAGCTGCTCATTGACATGGGTTTTTCTCAGGTGCGGGTGCGAATACATGATATGATGGCGAGAATTGAGATCAAAAAAGAAGAATTTCCGAAGCTCATTGAGGTATCGGATAAGGTTTTTGATTATCTTAAATCACTCGGGTTTACATATGTGTCAATGGATCTTGGCGGATACCGGATGGGAAGCATGAATGAAGTTTTGTAAAATCGAATTAATTAACTTTAGCGGAGGCTTTTATGAATATAATTCTTGATGAAAGGGATAAAAAATGGATTTCGGAGGTACGCGAAAAGCTTGAGATAAAGCTTTGCGCGGAATGTGAGCGCATGAGAGGAAAAATACCCGGAGAGCTTGACAGCGAAGGAAAATACACCGATGCGGATAATATTTTCTGGTGGACAAACGGCTTCTGGGCAGGTATTCTGTGGCAGATGTACAAGGCGACAGGCGATGATATGTATAAGAATGAGGCGCGTATAACCGAAAAAAGGCTTGATAAGGCGCTTGAAGGCTTTGAAGGACTTGACCATGACATCGGCTTTATGTTCCTTCATACGGCCGTGGCGGATTACCGTCTTACGGGCGATAAGGAAGCATACCGGCGCGGAATGCACGCGGCAACGATCCTTGCGGGACGCTATAATCCACTCGGAGGGTATATCCGCGCGTGGAATCCGGCATATGATACGGTAAACGGAACAATTGGGCTTACGATCGTGGACACGCTTATGAATCTGCCGCTGTTGTTCTGGGCATATAACGAAACAGGGGATATACGCTTTAAGGCGATCGCAGAGGCTCACGCAGATAAAGCGCTCAATTACACGCTTCGTCCTGACGGTTCATCAAATCACAAGGTTATATTCGATCCCGAAACCGGAGAGTACATAAAATCAGACGCGGGACAAGGTTATGAAACAGGCTCCTCATGGTCAAGAGGACTTAGCTGGGCAATTTACGGAATGGCACTTGCGTCACAGTATACTGGAAGAGTTGATTTTCTTGACGCTGCAAAGCGTTCGGCGCATTATTTTCTTGCGTGCTCGGCAATGACAGATTATATTCCTCTTGCTGATTTCAGAGCGCCCGCGGAGCCTGTCGTTTATGACACATCTGCGGGACTTTGCGCAGCCTGCGGTATGCTTGAAATTGCGGAGCAGTGTGGAGATTTCGAAAAGCCATTATATATAGACGGAGCAATAAAGCTTCTCCATGCGATTACTGATAAATGCTGTGACTGGACGCCTGAGAATGACGCTATAACAAATCATTCCACACGCGCATATCACGATGGGCGGCATATTCACCTTATATATGCCGACTATTTTCTTACGGAAGCAATACTGAGGCTTACCGGCGAAGGATTTCTGATCTGGTAAAATATTTTGTTAAAAGAGGGGATTAAAAGGGTTTTAAATTTAATAAATCGCTCTTTATTAAACTTAAAGGAGCGATTTATTAAACTATTTTATAAATGGCTTTGTTGAGTCATTTTTTCTTTGTTCAAATTCAACATATTAAACTCGTACAACCACCGTATGCCTCTGTAAAATCTCATAGTTAATTAAATATACTCTAAAAATGCTATTGCTTTCTTATATTTCTCACTTCTATTACGATCTTTATCAGTCACAATATCTAATCTTGTCAAATCGCTGTTATGAGCTAAATCAGCAAGTTTAACTTTCCTTGCGATAGGATTCTTATTAATTTCTTTTATATAATCCATATATGAAACACTTTTATTATGAGTTAAGACTGACAGTGCATCAATAACATCTTCAGAAAAGCCCTCTTTTATTAAATCATGAATCGTAATTTCCGAGTCTTCAAGCACATCATGTAATAGAGCAACACAAGTTGTCAGTTCGTCCGGCATCGATTCAGCCACATGAATTGGGTGATATATATATGGAACACCTGCTTTATCCAACTGTCCATTGTGCGCGTTGAAAGCTATTAACATTGCTTTTCTTGTTA
>JBJEIV010000194.1:0-2586 GCA_051877395.1 Candidatus Ornithomonoglobus sp. | reverse complement strand
GGTTAACGGAAGAACCGGACGTGATGATTATAACACAAAAAGAGAATATAGTCGTGACGTAAACCGCCGTGCAGACCGCAATGAACCCTCGGTCACAGCACGACGGCAGACGACGCAGAGCAGCTATGACACATACAGGCGCAGCTATACGGAGCCGCATGCTCGTCAAAGAGGAAATATTGTTTATGACGACGGCGCAAAAACAGTCTCGAACCGCTCATACGGAACAAGGCGTGTCAGCAGCAGCTACAGCCGGACCGATACAGGAGATATAAGAAGCTACAGCGCCGCTTCTGACCGAAGCAGACGAAACAGCTTTGAAGCCGGAACAGGCAGGACTACCGCAAGGATAACGGAGGCGGACAGACGCAGAAGGCTGGAAGCTGCAAAAAAGAAAAGAAGAATGCGCGCAAACCGTATTAAGGCGGCTCTTGTTGTGCTGGGCTGCGCGGTTATTGCCGTTATACTGATTTTCATGACACCGATTTTTAACATCACGCAGATAAGGCTTGATGGAAACAACACGGTTTCAAAGAGTGTTATTCAGGATAAAATTGGATACCTCATCGGTAAAAATCTGTTTGCGACCCGCTCATCGGTTATAAAGCAGCAAATGCTTGAAATTTCACAGATAAGCGATGTGGAAATAGACAAACAGCTGTTTCCGGCAGTGATAAGCGTTTCGATTGTGGAAAGTAATCCGGCGGCATATCTGTTGTCGGGAAATACAATAGTGGTTATTAATTCGGATATGAAGGTTATAGACGACAGCAATACATACTCAACAGATGAAATCCCGAGTCTGAGCGGTATAACAGTGCCGTCTTATAAAGTAAATGAAATTCTGGCAACGGATTCGGCTGAAAAGGACGAAATCCTTAAAACTCTTCTGAAAAGTCTTGAATCCGTTGGTCTGATTTCGAAAGTATCATATATAAGCCTTGATGATCTGACAAATATTAAATTTAATTATGATAACAGAATTGAAACAAATTGCGGTTCGCAGACTGAACTGGAAAGAAAAATCAGAATGTTTGCCGAGGCGATGAATTCGTCATCATTGAGTGAAAATGCAATCGGTTCCATTGATCTGAGTACTCCGGGACAGGCTGTTTATACACCGTAATTCCATAGGTATAGTTAAACTATGACTAAAATTTAATTTAATTTTGTGTAATTTTACTATTGAATATTAAGACAAAAGATAGTAAAATAAAATGTGTATGTTCATGTTCAAATGAATATTTGGTTTAATATGGTTTACCATTCAGGTAATGTAAACTACGAAGGAGGATAATAAAATGAGTGCAATGCCTATTGATTTGGAAGATAATACAGTAATTGAGGGTGCCAGAATTAAAGTAATCGGTGTTGGCGGCGGCGGTAACAACGCGGTTGACAGAATGATAGAGGCAGGCGTTACAAAGGCAGAATTTATATGCGTAAATACAGATGCACAGCAGCTTTCAAACGTTAAGGCTCCGACAGTTTTGCAGATCGGCGCAAAGCTTACAAGCGGTCTTGGCGCAGGCGCAAAGCCGGAAATCGGTCGTCAGGCTGCGGAGGAAACAAAAGACGAGATAAAGAATATTGTTAAGGATGCTGATATGGTATTCGTTACAGCCGGTATGGGCGGCGGCACAGGTACAGGCGCGGCTCCGATTATTGCCGAGGCTGCAAAATCAGCAGGTATACTTACAGTAGCGGTTGTTACAAAGCCGTTTTCATTTGAGGGACCGCAGAGAATGAGAAATGCGGAAGAGGGTATAAAGAACCTTGCAGAGCGTGTTGACTCAATCGTAACAATTCCGAACGATCTTCTTCTTAAGATAGCGGATAAGAAGGTGACTATAAATGATTCCTTCAAGCTTGCTGACGATATTCTCCGTCAGGGCGTTCAGGGTATTATTGAGATAATTACAGAAAAGGGTATCATGAACTGCGACTTCGCAGATGTAAGAACAATTATGAGAGACAGCGGTGTTGCTCATATGGGTATCGGTATCGGCAAGGGCGAGAATGCGGCTCAGGATGCAGTAAGAGCTGCAATCGAATCACCGCTTCTTGAGACAAGCATAGCAGGCGCTGAGAATGTTCTTCTTAACATCACCGGCGGAACGGAATTCTCACTTGTTGATATGGGTGAGGTTTCACAGATCATTAAGGATATGGTTTCGGATGAAGCTAATATTATCGTCGGTTCGGCAATGGATCCGAATATGAAGGATGAGATCAAGGTTACTCTTATTGCAACCGGACTTGACGGTTCTTTAAAGAGAAATGCAGACGCAGGTGTTAAGGCAAAGCCGTCGGCTTCATCACAGTCATCATACAGCTCATCATATACATCGAGAACCGAAAGAACAGAGAGACGTCAGCCGTCAAGCTATTCATCATCAGTTTCGGATTATGATGATGATTCGATCTTCAAGAGAAGATTAAAGCCGGGTATGTCAGACATTGATGTTCCGAGCTTCTTCAAGAGATAATAGTTCTGAAGATATTGCATATTATAAGGGCTGTATCAAAACTAAATTATTGTTTAGCTGCCTCTGTTCTTGCCTCCCTCCGGGAGGGACTCCAAGC
>JBJEIV010000193.1:0-13328 GCA_051877395.1 Candidatus Ornithomonoglobus sp. | reverse complement strand
CATTAGCCGAGTAACAACGAACTGTGAGAAGTCAGCAGAGGTCATAGTAGCGGAAGGAATTTCCATGAAGAGCTGAACAATTCAAAATGCTGAAATTATGCAATACATCAAAGGCAGATAAAATGAAAAATTTCAGAGCATCAATCATGGTTGGTGCCGGATTTAGCAGAAATGCTGAGAAAAACACGCCTGCTGATAAAAAGTTTTTGGATTGGAATTCGTTACGGGGAAGGCTTATTGAAGAGGATAGCTAAATAAAATATTATCTCGTTATAGGCAAGGGCCCAAACACGAGCGACGCCACTCTGATTTGCCGAATACCTTTGTGGCCTTAACAGCATTACACAGCACCTACATCATCAGCACTATCAGCATTACACAGCATATGCAGTTAAGAGGGAGCAGCAAAACTTATGTTTTGCTACACTCCCTTATTCGCGAAAACCACGTTTATAAAGCTTTCCGCCTTATCGCGGCTCTTACCGACACCGCTGTCGTTTTCAACGCCGGAGCTTACGTCCACAACATCAGGGTGAACATATCCGATTGCTTCCGCAACGTTATCGGGACGGAGTCCGCCCGCAAGGATCAGCAGCTTTCCGCCGTGAGGTATATCCTTAAGCATTGACCAGTCAAAGGTCTTGCCGCTGCCGGGCTGCGCCGCGTCAAACACATATCCTGTTATATTGTCCATTTTCTCATATTTTCCGATAGTGTCTATATCTTTTACGTTAAACGCCTTAAAAATCGGCAGCTTTGCGGAGGTGAAAACCTCATTCGGTGTTTCACCATGAATCTGGATAATGTCAAAGCCGCATTCCTCTATGATTTTTATCTGCTCAACCGTGGGCGAAACAACAACCGCGACCGTTTTTGCCGTGTCGATCGCCGATATTATTTCCCGCGCTTTTTCGGGTGACATGTTGCGTTTGCTTTTCGGAAAGAACATAACAACTCCGGCATAGTCCACCCTTAGGTCGTTTATTATACGCGCGTCAGAAGCGTTTGTAAGCCCGCATATTTTAATTTTTGTCATATATGATCACAGCCTTTTCAGTAAATTCAGGAGAAATTCATAAACCCGTTCAGTGCTCTTTATATCAAGCTTTTCCTTTGGAGTATGAATATCATGGATATCGGGACCGAAGGATATACAGTCCAGCTCCGGCTTCTTGCCGCAGAATATTCCGCATTCAAGTCCTGCATGGATCGCGGTTATAACCGGTTCCTTGCCGTACAGCTCCCGGTATGCGTCAATACAAGTCCTGCGGAGCTTTGAGTTTGTCTTGTATTCCCATGCGGGATATACGCCGTCAATTTCGTATGCTCCGCCGCATTCGGAAATAAGTGAGGTTATATCCTTAATAAGAGCCTCTTTTTTCTCTGCTGCGGAGCTGCGGACGGAGAAGGTAACGGTTATTCTTTCGCTGTCGGAGGATATTACTCCGAGATTTGAGGAGGTCTCAACAAGACCGTCAATATCCTCGCTCATTTCTCTTACTCCGTTGGGGACATGCGCAAGCAGCCTTATTATTTTATTTCCGAGTATATGACCGTCCCACTTCCGGGTATTGTCATAGTTTATATAAAGATACGGATCTGTTTCACAGTGTTTTTCCTGGTATATTGCTTCATATATGCTGATAAGCTGAAATACCGGTGTCGTATCCGTAACGAGAATACCTGCCTCACATTCACGAGGTATCGCGTTGTCCTTTTCACCTCCGTGTATATCGGCAATACAGAACGGTGTAAGCTTTTCAAGCTCTGCGAGGAAGCCGCCGAGAAGCTTACCAGCATTGGCTCTGCCCTTGTCGATTTCAACGCCGCTGTGACCGCCCGTAAGTCCGCCGACCTTGATTTTAACGTATTCGGCTTTTGATATGTCAATATCCGTATCGGGCGCGGCAGGCAGCGCTGCGGTGATCGTCGCGCCTCCGGCGCAGCTTACCGTGAAAATTCCCTCGTCCTCTGAATCAATATTTATAAGATATTTGCCCTTAACAGCGCTCATATCAAGAGCTGTGGCTCCGAGCATACCTATTTCCTCGTCCGTTGTAAAAATACATTCAAGGGCAGGGTGGGTTATGTTGTCGGCTTCGAGAACCGCGAGCGCCATTGCGACCGCGATACCGTCATCGCCGCCGAGAGTTGTGCCGTCTGCCCATATGAAGCTGTCGTCCTTTTTAAGATGCAGTCCGTCATTTTTAAAATCTATATCGCTGCCGCTTTCCTTTGCGCATACCATGTCAAGATGTCCCTGAATTATAACGGTTTCATCGCTTACGCAGTCCGCGGATTTAGGCTTTCGTATTATGACGTTGTCAGCAGTGTCGCGCACAGCGTCAAGACCGTGTTTTTTTGCAAATTCCATGCAGTATTGCGCGATCCTGTCCGTATCGCGCGAGCCGTGAGGAATCGAGCATATCTCCTCAAAATATTTCATGACCCTTTCGGGTTTAAGACCGTCTAAAACCATTACATTGTCCTCCTTATGATGTCTATAACATCTGCCGCAGTGCTTACAACGCCTGCGGTAAGCTTTCTGATTTCCTCTGTGGGATAAGTCATATCGGGTATGCAGATAACGGGTATCCCGGCGCGGGATGCCGCGATAATCCCGTTTGCGCTGTCCTCAAGCACCAGCGCTTTTCCGGGCGGTGTGCTGCCCGCCGAGATAAGGAATATATCAGGCTCAGGCTTTGAACGTTCTGCCATATCGCCGCCTATGACGGTATCGAAATATCCGCGCAGTCCCGATGCCGCAAGATACTTTTCCACATATTCGGTATGTGTTGAAGATGCCACGGCACAGGGTATTTTGCTGTCATTTAAGAAGGTGAGCAGTTCTTTTATGCCGGGCTGTACGGGAAGTCCCTCCGATAATGCTATTGCGTCAACTCTGTCGCGCGTCTGACGGCTAAGCTCATAGTGAGGATAATCCTCGCCGTACTGCTCTGTTTTCTTTTTTAAAAGCGTATCACCGGTAAGACCTAAGGTCTGCACATATTTTTCTTCTGTTATGTCATATCCGTAATTTTTTGCAACGGCTCTGAGCTCCCGCATGAAAACGCGCTCACTGTCAAATATAAGTCCGTCCATATCAAATATAACCTTTTCAGGTGTATTTATAAGTATATTATCCATAATTTCAAATCCTATTATCCGTTTTTCTTCATATCTAATGCTTCAAAAATATATTGCTCAAGCGCCTGCCATTCGGTAACGACACCGTTTTTTATTTCATAATCTATTTCCGGCACTCTTGTTACCATATGGTATAACGCAGCTGCAGAAAATCCCGAGGCTCCGCTGAGGTATTTTCCGGCAATCCAGGGCGAGCCTCCAAGAAGCTGCGCCGCATCATTGCGGTTTGTCACACCAGCAAGCTTCAGATGCAGCATTTTTTCAACATTGGAATATATAAGGTAAAGAATACCGAAGGCGCTCTGCTTCTGCGTTTTCAGCTCATTTAAAATTCTGAAAACCTTTGCCGTATTACCCTCCATAATACCGTCCGTTATGTCAAAGATCTGAACCTGAACAGCTTTTGAAACCACCTTATCAACATCCGTTTTATATATAATATCATCACAGTAACACAGCAGCTTATTCAATTCATGCTCAAGATTATTGAGCCCGGGATCAATGACGGAAACGAGGTATTCCGCCACATTGTCATCGATTTTTTTGCCGGCGCGCAGAGCCTGCTTGATGACCCATGCTTTTAGATCCGGTACAGACATGTATTCGCATTTTACGGCAAATCCCGCTTTAGAGGCCGCCTTAAAGAGAGCGCTCCTTGCGTCCACATTCTTTTCACAGAATATTACAACCGTATCATCCGAAAGTCTTTTGAACTTTTCAAGCCAGAATTTTTTCTGATCCTCATTAGGGGGAACGATATCTCCCTTGCGCGTCGTTGTAAATATATTGCTGTCGCGTATCTGTAGAATACGCTTATCCGTCATCATCGGCATACCCTCCCAAGCGTTGTCGTATTCGTTGTAATCGACAGCGCCTGCAATAAGAATACGGTTAAATTCCTCAAGTCCGGCATCGGGAACAAGGTCAAGTATCTTATTTATATAAAATTCCTTCAGGTATTCCTCCTCACCGTAAAATATATATAGGGGCTGAAGCGTCTTTTTTGAGAGCTGCGCCTTCAGTTCAACTATATCATTTTTTTTCTTTGCAGCTTTAGCCATAACTTTCTCCTTACTTAAATATTCTCACTTTTTTAATTCCCTTTTTATCAGCGGTTATGCGGATATCACCGTTAAGATCGGTACGAAGAACTGTTGTTCCGCTCAGATTATTGAGAGTCTGTTCGGTCGGATGGCCGTAGTTGTTATCCTCGCCGCAGCTTATGACCGAATATATCGGTGATACGGCGGCGACCCATTCGGGGCATGTAGAGGTTGAGGAGCCGTGGTGGCCTACCTTTAGAACATCGGCGTCAACATTCGCTCCGATCCGAAGAAATTCATGCTCGCCGTAGGTCGTCAGATCACCTGTATAAAGAGCGCTGAAATTTCCATAGCTTATATTCATCAACAGCGAGGTATCATTATCGTCCTGACTGAGCTTTATGACATCGTCAGGAGTATATACATTAATTATAAGTCCTTTGTCAAATTTAATTCTTGTATTTTCGGAAATGTAATGTATTTCCGTTCCGTTTTCTTCGGCCGCCGCTTCAAGCTCTGCTGCCCATTGCTTCATCTCGTCATCGTCGCTTTCGGTAACCGCCGGAGCGAAAACCTCCTTGACATTAAGAGCCTCGACAGCCGCTATAACGCCCTGCACATGATCCTGATGGAAATGCGATATAAATGCGGCGTCAATAGTGCCATAGCCCTTTGATTCAAGGTAGGGGACAAAAATGCTTTCACCCGGATTATAGTCGGAATAGCCGGTTCCGCCGCCGCCGTCCACAATAACGGTTGCGCCAAATGCGGTGTGTATGACCGAACCGTCGCCCTGTCCCACGCTAACAAAGATAAAATCCGTTGTGCCTATGCGGGAGAGCGCTGTAATAATAACCGAAAGTCCCAGCGCGCATGAGAACAGCATAGAATATCCGGCCTTAGCCATGCGATTATTCAGATAGTAATATGCCGCAAACAGCAGAGCTGTTATTGCAAGAATCGCAGTCGGAGATGGCGTTGCGATCGTGATTCTTGAAAAAGGCAGTGAGGCAATGAACGGAGGCAGCTTAAGCATGATCCATATCATGAAATCCAGGAGTGCTTTTATAATAGGCGCTGCTCCGAAAAGCTTTATCATAATAAGTGAAAGCGGCGCAGATACCAGCGTAATAAGAACCACCGGAGCCATTATAAAAGGCAGAAGGAAGGAGTATATACATATCCCGTTAAAGTAGTATGCTGTAAGGGGTGTATAGAACACCAGACATATCAGCATAGAAACTGACGTACCGCGCAGACCTCTCGGCATACCCATAAGCAGCCTTTTAACTGAGGGTGAAAATGCCCATATTATGATACCGGCTGTAACCGACAGGACAAATCCGGCGTTGAACACCAGCATCGGAGAGGCCATTGCGCATATAATGACAAGCCATGCCATAGTATCCGGGTAATAGGCGCTTCCGTTTTTGAAGTGGAAATATATCGTAAGCCCGCATGTAACGAGGCATCGCAGAAAGCCTATCTGAGCGCAGTTAAGAAGCGCATAGGCTCCTATAAGCAGCATTACGGCAATATCACGCAGCTTTTTCGGCACGACAGCCGAGAAAAGTCCTACAAAGCTGAGTATCAGCATTATATGTATATAAGCCGGATGGAAAAGCCTTTTAAAGGCCGTATCCGATACCGCGCTCTGATAATCCTTTGTAAAGCGGTGTGAATTACCCGTAAGAACCGCGGAAAGGACCGCGGCTGAATTTCCGTAATAATATTTGTATATAATATTATCAACCGCGTCCCGGAACCTGCCGCATAGGATTGACGGGGAGAATATTTTTATTTTTTCGGCGGGAGCGGCATCCTTTGAGTACATACGTGTGAATATGTTCTGTGATTTGTAGTATTTAACACTGTCGAATCCGTTCTCGTTCATCTGCGAGGGAAGCTCTTTTATAATACCGCTTACGGTTATGCTTTCACCGCAGCTGAATTTTTCGGGAGTTGAAAGCAGAATATTTTCATTGTCCTTTATTGTGTCTCCCGCGTGATTTATTTCCTTTACGCGGAGAGTATATTTATAGTTATCGCTTGTAGAGCTTTCCTGAGCGGAGGACAGTATAACACCGCGATATGTCACGTATCTTCCTATATAATTAACCGATTTATGTACTGATGAGTCAGAGGAAATCGAATATGTAATTACTCCTGCGGCAGCTCCGATTGTCAGAGCGAGCACGACCATATCCGCTGTGCCTGTTAAAACAGAACGCAGAATGAATATAATAGTGAAAACAGCCAGAGCGCACAGCGGTATGAATGTGCCGAAGGCTGACGTGCAAAATATTGCTGTGACCATAGCTGCGGCCAGGATAATTGGCGAAAACCTCATGAATATATACCTTCTCTTTAGTGTTCAGGAAAACCTTTATATTTATTATAACATAATAAAAGGAACTCGTCAATATTTGTGTGGATCACATTAAGAACCCTGTAATCAATAGTGTGCGGTGAAAGTCATGTGTGAAATGTTACAAGTATGTTACAAAATATTACGTTTTAATTGCAACAACGTAACAAAAGTTTCGGCTTTTTAAAAAAAAAGGTTGACAATACAGGATAAATAGTGTATAATCTACTTTGTAATAAAACAGTAATATTTCTGAAAAGATTGTAATAATAGTAATATACAGAATGTAATTTTTGTAACATTACATTAGGAGGTTATTTAAAATGAGAAATTTGAAGCACACTATCATTGCCATTGCCGCAATTGTAATGGTAGGTACGCTTAGCTTTTTTCAGGTATCGGACATGTCAGCTCAGAGACTTGAACGTGATATGAGACTTAGTACAGCTAATCAGATAGAAAATATCACGATCGCAAGCACGGAAAGTGAAGAGGGTTCAAGAGGACTTGCTCTGACAAGCTCAGATGAAGAGGTTCAGTCAGTTGTAGAACCTGCAGGTCTGATCGATCTGGAGACTGAACAGGCGATAGCTGAAAAGAGCTATCTCACTTTAGGATATGCAAAGGTTTCCGGCTCAGCGGATCTTAAAACAGAGCCGAATGAGGATTCGGAAACGATTGGCACAATGAACGGCGCCGAACAGGTTGAGATACTTGAGAGTACCGAGGGCTGGTACAAGGTAATGGCCGACGGTCAGTCAGGCTATGTAAAGAGTGACCTTGTAACACTTGATAAGGCTGATGCCGAGGAAACAGCTCTTCAGTATGATCATTATAAGAAAGCAAGCGTTACCGCAGCAAGCGGTCTTACAGTACGCGCATCGGGCAGCGAGGATGCCGCAAGCGTTGGTTCTGTCAATGATGGTGACAATGTTATTATTGTAGACAAAGAGGGAGATTATATAAAGATTCTTTACGGAGATGATTATAAGGAAGGTTATGTAATCAACACTGGTCTTGAAACAACAGGTGAATGGGTCGAAAAGGACGATGTTCATGCAGAGATCAAGCGCATTGCCGCTGAAAAGGCAGAGGCTGCGAGAAAAGAAGAGATTGCAAAACAGAATGCAAAGAATGCATCATCCGGTTATGCAACCACAGACAGTTCAGCTTCTTCCGAATCAACATCGTCTTCATCAAGCAAGGGACAGGCAATCGTTAATTCAGCGATGAAATATCTCGGTGTTCCGTATGTCTGGGGCGGTACCTCGCCAAGCGGTTTTGACTGCAGCGGTCTTGTGCAGTATGTATGCAGTCAGAACGGTATTTCGGTTCCGAGAGTTGCTGCTTCACAGAGAGGCGCAGGTCAGTATGTCAGCCGTGAAAATCTTCAGCCGGGTGATCTGGTATTCTTCTCACGCGGCGGCGGAGTAAGCCATGTAGGCATATATGTCGGAAACGGTAATATGATTCACGCTCCGCAGACAGGTGATGTCGTAAAGATCTCATCAATCGAAACAGCATACAGAATATCATCATATGCCGGCGCGGTCCGTGTCTGGTAATAATTTAATCAACAGCCAAATAAAAATCTGCTTTGTTTATCTATCGGGAATCGGCGCTTGCAGCGCCGGTTTCCGGATAGAGGTCTAAAGATGATACTAAGACAGGCGGTTTTTATAGGATAAAAGGTAATAAGTGCGCTTGCTTGCAAGGGGCACTTATTTGCTGTTAAGAGGGTAAATTTAATAATGTAATTTGGTGGGTACCGTGCTTTAATTTCAGAGCGCGGTATTTGCTTTATCAAGAAAAATTTATGTAAAAATTGTTTTAGGATGCCGCACTAAAAGTAAAACCTTTGTAAAACAATGTAATAATTAAATTAACTCTGTTGAAAAATACAAGCTGATTGTGCTATAGTGAAATCGTTGGAAAATAAATAAATGGAATGTAAAGCAAGGAGATTATTATGGCGAGTGTATTTGTAACAGTTTTCGCGCTTCTGGGAGGCGTTATATGTCTTATGATTAAAATCGTAAGGCAGCTTATTACTGATAAAAACGGCAGATCAAAGCTTCCGTCACAGCCAATATACCTTGATTATAACTTCATCGGTCAGCCTGCTATGGCTTTACATCTTGTTACAAAAGAAATAGTGCGCTGCGGAAAAATGACGGGTAATCTTGTACACGTATCTGCGGATATAATAGACAATGTGACAAACAGCGCTCTTTCAGCTATTTCCGAGGAAGCAGAAAATACAGCGCAGCTGGGAAATAATATAACAGAATATCTGGCAAAAATGTTTTCAGCCGAAGCGCTTAACGAGAAACAGGCAACACAGGCTAAGAAACTTTTGTGTATTCTGGGAGATATTGAAAGAATAGGTGAGGTATGTTCAGAAATAGCGGTTCTGTTAGGAGAAATAAGTGAAAAGAAAATTAAGTTTTCAAAGGCTGGCGAGAGTGAGCTACAGATGAGCCTTAAGCTGCTTGCAAATATGTATACTCAGATTATTGATGTCATGAATAGCAGCTGCAGTGAGGACGTTGATGAAATTTTTACTATGCGTGAAAAAGTGCTTGATCTTGATGTTCACATGAGAAGAAAGTATATGAATAGCGAAGCAAATGACAAGTGTCAGACAGAGCTTACGGTACCGTTCAATGAAATGCTCCAAAATATTGACAGACTTTGCAACAGCTGTCTGAACATGGCGGAGACTGTTACCGGTAAGGTTGATTTCAGTTATTTTAACACTATAGAATCAGCGCCGATACCGGCGGCATAAATACAGCAAAAACAGAGGAGCGGCTCTGAATCCCGCTCCGTTTATATTCCTGTCTATGCTGTTAAGACCTCTTTATACTAAGTTTTCTTCATTACATTAATTATAGAAAACTTAGAAAAATGTATAAAAATACTCATACCAGAAAAATTATTTTTTGCCGTATTTCATACGAAGTCTGAAATCATCCGCTGCCATGGCGATATATTCGGAATTTGTGGGATGGCGGGTGCCGCTTGTGTCGGGACCGTAGCCGAAGATGTCATTTAAAAGCTTTTTGTTGCCGCGCTTCCAGGATACCTCTATGGCATGCCGCATTGCGCGTTCAACGCAGCTGTCGCTTGTGTTGAATTCCTTGGCGATAACAGGATAGAGCTTCTGGGTTATGGGATTAAGCAGGCTTATGTCATTTGTTGTACGGATAAGCGCCGAGCGGATATATCTGTAGCCCGAAAGATGGGCGGGCATTCCGAGACAGCGCAGAAAGCTTGTAACATTTTCCTCAAGAGACATTTCCTCCTGCTTTTTGTGTTCGGAAAGTCTTGCTTCTTTATCTGAGGACAAAAGATCAAAAATTGTGTCGCATATGTCAGAGCAGGACTGAGGCTTTACCATAAAATAATTTACCCCATAATGAATAGCTGTGTTGAGCATGCTTGACATCTGTGAAGCGGAATTCATTACAATAACAGGCATCCTCTCAGGCTTTGCGGCATTAAGCTTTCTTAAAAAGCCTATGCCGTCCAAACGCGGCATAACCGCGTCAAGCACAATAGCGTCCGGTCTTGTGATAAGAGCCATTTCCAACCCTTCCTCACCGTCAAGCGCATACTCAGCGTCCATAAAATCTCCGCAGGTTTTCATATAGGAAACCAGCTCCTTTACGTATTTTTCGTCATCGTCAACGACCAGAACGGAAATTTTGTTTTTCATTTTGTTTTATTACCTCTTTCCATAAAAAGTGATTTTCTTTTGTGGACAAGTGTAGTTTATCACCATATATGTTAAAAATCAAGGTTTTATGTTAATCTGTCAAAAACATTTAAGAATTGAAAAGTAATATCTATAATTTTGAAAAATGTCTGTTTTTGTGCAGACTGTCCTGTTTATGGGATAAATGTTGAAAACAAAAACTCCGGTTCGGGATTTTCGGAACCGGAGTTTTAAGGAAGTATATAGCTTGCATTAAGTACTCTGTATTTTAATCGTACTTAATGCAAGCGGTTAAGACCTCTTTATACTAAGTTTTCTTCATTGCATTGACTATAGAAAACTTAGTCAAAAGCATATATTAAAACAATTTTTCAAGAAGCTCATTTGAGCGCGCAATAAATTTGCTCATATGTTCCGCGTCAAGAGGACTGTGAGAAATCTTTGCAAGGTCATATACATGGTTAATAACGAGCTTTTGGGTATCATCATCGAGAGTAGCAAGCTTTTTGATAAGAGCGTTGTTTCCGTTGATAACGAGTGTGAACTCATCATGGAACATGCCTGCCATTCCGGCAAACTGCTGACCGTAGCTCTTATACATTTCCTGCATACGGCGCGATTCCTCGCTTAGAAGGATAACCGCCGGAACCGACTCATTCTTGAGATTCTGTACCTCGATTTTCAGCTGGTCATCGTTGAGCTCATTCTTAAAGGCTTCAATAATAGCCTTGTTCTTTTCATCGTCCTTGTCCGCCTCGTCTGCGATGTCGGAAAGCGCGGAGTCAATCCGCTTGAACTTTATGTCTGGGTTCTTCATTTCAAGGAAGGATATGAAGTGCGTGTCCATCATGCTTGGAAGCTCGACAGCGTTCAGCCCCTGCTCTCTGAACATATTTATATACTGCGACTGCTGCTTGGGGTCTGATACATAATAAACATCTGTCTTTTCCTTGCCGCCCGTAAATTCCTCAAGTGTCTGATATTTGCCGTCAAGGTCCTTGTAGATGATTGCGTCCTTTACCTTATCATAGAACTTTTCATCTCTTATGCAGCCGTACTTAACGAAGATATTGATATCCTCCCAGTACTTTTCGTAGTTTTCCTTGTCATTCTGACTGAGACTGACGAGCTTGTCTGCAACCTTACGCGTGATATGGTTTGAAATCTTCTTAACATATCCGTCATTCTGCAAAAAGCTTCTTGAAACGTTAAGCGGAAGGTCAGGACAATCAATAACGCCCTTGAGGAGCATGAGAAATTCCGGAATAACCTCCTTAACATTATCCGCAACGAATACCTGGTTGTTGAAGAGCTTGATCTGTCCCTCAATACCTGCAAATTCGTGGTTGATTTTCGGGAAATAAAGAATACCCTTGAGGTTGAACGGATAGTCAACGTTCAGATGGATCCAGAAAAGCGGTTCATTGAAATCCATAAACACATCTCTGTAGAAGGTCTTGTAATCCTCGTCGGTACACTCTGACGGCTTTTTCATCCACAGCGGATTTGTCTGATTGATAGGCTTCGGTTCCTCCTTTCGAGGCGCCTCCTCACCCTCCTTAACCTCGGCTTCAGGCTCATTTGCGTTTACGAGATATACCTCAACGGGGAGGAATGAGCAGTATTTACGGAGTATTTCGCGTACCTTGAATTCCTCAAGGAACTCCGCGCTTTCGTCTGAGATATTAAGAATTATATCCGTACCGCGTGCTGCGCGCGTGCCTTCAGAAATCTCAAATTCCATACTGCCGTCACATACCCACTTAGCCGGCTTTGCGCTCTCCTGATATGAAAGTGAGTCGATCTCAACGCTGTCCGCAACCATAAACGCGCTGTAGAAGCCGAGCCCGAAGTGACCGATGATCTGCGATCCCGCGTCATTTTCGTCCTTGTATTTTTCAAGGAACTCCGTCGCGCCGGAGAAAGCGATCTTACAAATATACTTGTCAATTTCATCGGCGGTCATACCGATACCGTTATCACTGATAATAAGCTTTTTAGCATCCTTATCAACAGTTATTGTTACCTTATAGCTGTCATCGCCTTCGGCCTCGCCGGAAAGCGCAACCTTTTTAAACTTTGTAATGGCGTCGCATCCGTTAGAAACCAATTCTCTTAAAAATATATCCTTATCCGAATATAACCATTTTTTTATGATCGGAAAAAGATTTTCTGAGTCTACTGAAATATTACCTTTTGCCATTTATAAACACCTCTAATCAATATTTATGAGCTTATTATAGCACCGTTTTCCGAAAAAGTCAACAAAAAATTAGCACTCGCCTAGCGAGAGTGCTAACAATTTACTTTTCGTTCATATTTGAACATTTTAAGCTATTGTGTTTAAATATATCCATATATTCCGCGTACACTCACATCTCCGGAGGTAACGTTAACGCGTCCGTTTTCTGTTTCCACTATGAGTCCGCCATCCCCGGCAATATCAACAG
The DNA here is from genome assembly GCA_051877395.1 of Candidatus Ornithomonoglobus sp. Classification (GTDB taxonomy): domain Bacteria; phylum Bacillota; class Clostridia; order UBA1381; family UBA1381; genus Ornithomonoglobus. The sequence goes on along the minus strand of JBJEIV010000193.1, from coordinate 599 downwards.
CCTTTCCGATAAGTGTTTCCTTGCGGTATATTACGCGTATTTCACGCCCGATTGTAATACATGAATTACGGTATTCTTCAATCAGCGGCGAAAAGCCTTCCTTTTGAAAAACCTTATAAAGAGGTTCAAATTCATTCATGATTGCCGAAACAAGCTTCGATCGGTTATAGGTTTTTCCTGTCTCAATAAAAAGTGATGTTGCTTTATCCTGAAGCTCTTCGGGGAATCCGGCAGTGTTTACGTTTATTCCAATGCCGCAGATAACGTAATTTACCCGATCGATTTCGGCTGACATCTCCGTAAGAATACCGCATACCTTGCGTGACCCGATAACAATATCATTCGGCCATTTGATCCCTGAGCCGTTCCCCAGCGTACGCCGGATCGCCATTCCGGCAATAAGGGTGATCTGCGAAATATCCTGCGGCGGAATATCAGGCTTTAAAAGCAGAGACATCCATATCCCGGAGCCCTTTGGAGACTCCCATGAGCGTCCTAGTCTGCCCTTTCCGGCGCTCTGCACATCTGCAATAAAAAGCGAGCCGTCCGGCATGTCTGAACACCGCTTTGCCTCATCATTGGTGGAATCGATAATGGGC
>JBJEIV010000192.1:0-2594 GCA_051877395.1 Candidatus Ornithomonoglobus sp. | reverse complement strand
AATAATTTAATTTTTTTATGTTTTACCTATTGACTTTTTATAGTTGGTCTTTCCGCTTTTCCTTAGTTTTCCGCGGTAAAGGATTTTTATTCACGCTCTGCCGTTTTTGTACAACATTGCTATTGAAATTTATTCAAAAAGTGCTAAAATATATAATGTACGTTTCGGAAAGGACTAAGGAAAATGGATATAAAAATACTTATCACACAGATGTCAGAGCTGTTTATAATAATGCTGCTCGGTTATCTTGTTTACAGAATAAAGCTGGTTGACGATCATTTTGTAAAGAAATTTACAAAGCTCATACTTGACGTAACGCTTCCGGCAATGATACTCGCCTCCGTGCTCAAGCTTGAGGAGCGGCAGTCCACGGCGGACGTGCTGACCGCGATTATAACAGCCTCGGCGCTTTTCTTTGTGATTCTGCCTGCTTTCGGCTGGCTGCTTGCAAAGCTACTGTTTGTAAAAAAGGAGGCTGTCGGACTGTACACCTTTATGAACGCGTACTCAAATGTCGGATTTATGGGCTTTCCCGTTATCAGCGCGCTCTGCGGCTCGGTCGGACTGTTCTACGCGGCAATCTTTAATCTGATATTCAATCTGGCAATCTATACTATGGGAATATGGATGATGAACAAGGGCAATAAAAACGCCGTCAAATTCAATCCGAAGCTGTTGTGCACCCCGGGCGTGCTTGTCGCGGTTATCGCGATCGGCATATATTTCTTAAACATCAGCTTCCCCGCGGTAATTACCGATTCCGTTGACGCTGTAGGCTCGATCACATCACCCTCAGCAATGCTTTTAATAGGCTGCACGCTCGCAAAAATGGACGTTAAGAGCGTATTTAACGAATGGCGGCTTTACCCGTGGACAATAATCAAGCAGATCGCCGTCCCGCTTCTGCTCTGGGTTCCGTTCACGCTTGTTATAAAAAATGAATTGCTTTTACAGGTCACATATATTCTCACCGCAATGCCGGTCGCAAACAGCGCCGTGCTTTTCGCCACCAACTACGGCGGCGACGCGGAGCTTGCGGCAAAATCGGTATTCCTGACAACACTGATCTCACTTATTACGGTTCCGATTTGTATTATGCTGGTAATGTAAAGCTTATTTCCCATTCACCCATCGATAATCAGCTACAGCTTTTGCAATTTTATAGGAAATAAACTCCATTGCAAATGCAAATATGACAATACAGAACAGATATAGCAATATATATATATCCACTTCGCTCATAACATACAATGTTAAAAACCCACCCATATGCAAAGCGCTCATAATATTCATCAGCTGAAGCGGCATGAATCTTGCGGCAGCCATTGGAGCTACTGTTAATATAATTCCGATACAGCAGCCTATAATCAGGGATTTCAGATGAAAGGAGACATCATTTTTCTTAAAGCGGCAAAGCAGTATTAAATTAACCGCCGTCATTACCGCGACAAGTCCCCACCATACAAGCTTATAATAGGGGGACATTGTACTCCATGAGTATACGGCATATCCTTTCACATATACTATCCAATCTATGACAGTCATAATAATTGTTCCCTTTGACAGCCTTTTCATCTGCAATCTCCGTATTGATTATCGGGAACAGGCTCACCGAATATCGGAAAGCCGTCGTCGTCATATTCAATTACCTTTGCGTGCGCGTGACGGTTGGGGTCATAAAGAGGATCACCGTCAATCTCCTTATAATTGCGGCAGTGATAAATCATTACGTCCTTATCACCGTCAACCGTAAAGCAATTATGCCCCGGTCCGTACTGACCGTTTTTCTCGCTTGTAGTGAATACCGGACGCTTCATCTTATGCCATGACTCAGGATTGAGCAAATCCGCATCCTCGTATGCCCATAACATTCCCATACAGTAGCGCCAGCCTGTATCCGATGCGGAATAGGTCATAAACACTCTGTTGTTTCTGTGCAGAAACGCAGGAGCCTCGTTTACCTTAAAGCCCTGCTGCTCCCAGTCGTATTCCGGCGAGGTCAGAAGCACCGGACGGCTCTTGCGCTCCGTCGGGCTTTTCATCTCGGCAATGAAAATCTCCGAGCCTCTGTACTGCTCTATAGTCTGCGCCCATGCCACATAATGTCTGCCGTTTATTATAAGGCTTGTCATATCAAGAGAAAAGCTTTCGTGTCCTACGTCCACTCTGCCTGCCTCATACCACATATCCTTCATAGGGTCGCCGTTGCACACAAGCGCGTAGGGACGTATTGTCCATACGTCATCGGAGCTGCACCCGGTAAAATATATATACCAGCTGCCGTTTATATAATGTATTTCCGGCGCCCAGATATGAGCGCTCAGCTCGCCCTTCTGATGACGCTTCCATATAATCTTCGCGTTTGCAAACGCAAGTCCGTTAAGAGAATCGGCGCAGCGCAGCTCTATACAGTCATACTGAGGTATAGACGCCGTAAAATAATACTTTCCCTCATGATAACAAACAAACGGGTCCGCCCTCTGATATACCAGCGGACTTCTGTATTCATATTCCTTATCCATAATCAACTTACCTCTCCTATATAGCTTGCATTAAGTACCCTGTATTTTAATCGTACTTAATGCAAGCGGTTA
>JBJEIV010000191.1:0-2644 GCA_051877395.1 Candidatus Ornithomonoglobus sp. | reverse complement strand
GATAAACAAGATTGCTCCTGTCGCTCTGAACATTTCCGGCATTATTTACCGTAATTATTTCAAGTCCGCTTCCCCGCTCCTCAACCTCCAGCCTTGAATACAGGTTGAGCGCCACGCCCAGAGTATCAAACCCCGAGCCCATATTTGCGCTTGTAGCGGGAACTCTGACATAGATCATCAATCGAGAACCCTTATCGCAGTCTTAACACTGCCGAGCATTTCTCTTTCCGCAGCAGCCTCCGATGCGGTAAGCGGCTCTGTTATAAATGCTGATTCATCTTCTGCAAGGCTGTCAAGCTCTGTAACATTGCCGAAAACAGCTGTAACCTCATCTATTGACTTCTGTGCGCGCATAAAGTATCTGAACTTCATATCATCGACCGATGCAACTATATCCTCATCAGTCTTTTCCCAGCCGATAAGCTTTCTTCTTGACTTATGGATTACACAGTCAACCATATCGGCAACAACAGCCGAAGCAGTCGGAAGCTTACCCGCGCCCGCGCCGTAGAACATTACCTCGCCTACTGCGTCACCTGTTACCATAATGCCGTTCATAACATCGTCAATGCCCGAAAGCATATTTCCGCTGCTGATCATCATCGGCGCAACATGCGCGTAAACCTTTCCGTTTGCAAGAAATTCCGCATAGCCTATAAGCTTGATTACCGCGCCCGCCGCCTCCGCGCATTTTACATCGTCAAGAGTTATAGCGGTTATGCCCTCTGTACTGATTTTGCTGTAATCAACCTCTTTACCCGATGCAAGCGATGCAAGAATTGCGATTTTTCTGCACGCGTCATGACCCTCAATATCGGCAGCCGGATTTCTCTCCGCATAGCCGTTAGCCTGCGCATCGGCAAGAGCTGTATCAAAGCTCTTATGATTCTTTATCATCTGATAAAGAATATAGTTTGTAGTACCGTTTAAGATACCCGCAATCTTTATAATATTGTTTGCGGCAAGACATCTGCTTAACGGTCTGAGAATCGGTATTCCGCCGCCGACGCTTGCTTCAAACAGATAGTTTACGTTATTTTTCTCTGCAATTTCAAGAAGCTCCGAGCCGTATGTTGCTACAAGCTCCTTATTTGAGGTCACAACGCTCTTACCGGCTTCAAGCAGTTCTTTTGTGAACTCATATGCCGGATGAAGTCCGCCCATAACCTCCGCAACAACGCTTACCTCTGTGTCATTTATAATATCATTTACATCCTTAGTGAACAAATGCTTCTGGGGATGGTCGTCAAAGTCACGGATATCAAGAATATATTTCAGCTCAACAGCCTCACCGGCGCTCTTGGCAAGCTTTTTGCTGTTCATCTCTATGATGTCATAGACGCCGCTGCCGACCGTTCCGTAACCCATAATTGCAACCTTTGCCATTATATTTCCTCCGCTCTAAATTCAGGTTTTATTTCTGTTTTCTGCATAAAGCCCGTCATCAGAAACAAACCTGTAGATTCAATTTAACAGAATATTCTGCTACTCAGTATAAGATTATACCATAATTATGATGATGTGTCAATCAAATTTTTCAACTAAAGATAGAACTGTAGTGCATTTTTTTTGTTAAAACCGCCAAACTCGCAGCAATAATTACGTCTGTTGTATTTTTATTCGCTTAATATCATTACCCTTTACAAGCCACGCATTTTGAGCGAGCCTTATCATGGGCATATCATTCATATTGTCCGTATAATAATTCACAAGGGGCTCACTGCCAAAATGCTTTTTGTATTCCTTCACTTTATTTTCACCGTAGCACAAGCTTTCTATTTCCATTGTGTCAAGATTTATTTCCGTTGTAATAAGCCTTGCGCCGTTAAATCTGTCTTTTATTCCGTCAAAAAGGAAGGACGGAGATGCGCTTATTACCGCATCTGACGGTGTAAGCATACTTAATATTGCAGGCTTCAGCTTTCTGTCGTTTTTCTGCCAGAATTGCTCCAGTGACCTGCCAAGGTCTCCGATGTTATCCGCAAGCACCTTAAGCATCATCGCGCAGAACTCCATAACCTCCCGCTTGCTTACCATCCCCGTCTTATATTTCATAAGCATTGCCATAGTCCGAGGCATATACCGCGCAAGCGACGGCTTTTTCTTCATACAGAATTTAAAAAAATCAAAGGAGCTTTCTCCGTCATATATCGTATTATCAAAATCAAACACGTTCATCTGTTCCGCCTCCGTAATGTGATATATGTATTTTATTACATTATCCCAATGTTGTCAACACAAAATTCTGCCAACAAAAACGGGCGGATAAAAATCCGCCCGAAATGTATTTATATTTAACTGAAATTATTCAGCTGCCGGAGCAACGTACGGTGTCATATCCTGCCAATACATAACCGCTGTCTTTGTTGCTTCATCATATGAATAAGCCTGCGGTTCATACTGATTGTACTCAATCTTTACACTTGCCAATGTCTTATCTTCATTATATACGGCTGTATACTTTGTATATGCCTTCGCAACGATCGGAAGAAGTGTTGTTGCCTTTTCGCCCAGTTCGCCCTGATATGTAATGATATTGTCAATCGATGTCAACGTATACGGTGCTGCGCCGCTTGAACTGCTGCTTGTTACAGCAAGAACAGGAAGTGCAGTTACCTTCGTCGCATTCTCACCTGTTGCAACA